>JAPLTI010000270.1 GCA_026398285.1 Verrucomicrobiota bacterium | reverse complement strand
CGGGACTTGGAATGCCTCGAGCGTGAGGCGGTCGATTTTCTGGCCGATGAAGCGTTCGATGGCGCTGAGTTTTGTGGCTTCGTCTGGTGCGACGAGTGTGAAGGCATCCCCCGACATGTTGGCGCGGCCGGTGCGGCCGATGCGGTGGACATAGTCCTCCGGGTGTTGAGGGATGTCGTAGTTAATGACATGGCTGACTCCGGCGATGTCGATGCCGCGCGCGGCGATGTCTGTGGCGACCATGACTTCGTATTTTCCGGATTTGAATCCGCTGAGCGCTTCGATGCGCTGGTTTTGCGAGCGGTTGGCGTGCAGGACGGCGACGGCGTGGTTGTTGGCGCGGAGTTTTTTGGCGATCTTGTCGGCGCCGTGTTTGGTGCGGCTGAAGATGATTGCGCTCTGGTAATCGACTGCGGTGAGGAGCGCGAGGAGGAGGTCGAATTTGCGGCTTGGGTCCACCATGTAAACGCCATGCTTCACAATGGAGGCCACCGAGCGGGCGGCTCCGATTTCGATGCGCACGGGATCGCGGAGGGCAAAGTTGGCGAGCTCCGCGATTTCCGGCGGGAGGGTGGCCGAGAAGAAGAGTGTCTGCCGATTTTTGGGAACCTTCGCAATGATGCGGCGCATGGGCGGCAGGAAACCGACATCGAGCATGCGGTCGACCTCGTCGAGGATGAGGACTTCGATGTCATTGAGACGCACTGTGCCTTGCTGGAGGTGGTCTTCCAGACGGCCTGGTGTGGCGACGAGAATATCAAGACCTTCCTTGAGTGCTGCGCGCTGGTTTCCATAACCAACGCCGCCATAAACACAGCCTACTTTGAGGTCGGTGAAACGGCTGAAGTCGCGCATGGCG
Organism: Verrucomicrobiota bacterium; assembly: GCA_026398285.1. Classification (GTDB taxonomy): domain Bacteria; phylum Verrucomicrobiota; class Verrucomicrobiia; order Chthoniobacterales; family Terrimicrobiaceae; genus UBA967. The sequence goes on along the minus strand of JAPLTI010000270.1, from coordinate 3,895 downwards.
GTTTCCACCTGCATGGCGAGTTCGCGGGTCGGCTCGAGGACGAGGCAGCGAAGGCGACCGTGCGAGCCAAGCTTCTGGAGCGTGGGCAGCGCGAAGGCGGCGGTTTTTCCTGTGCCGGTTTGGGCCGAGGCGATGAGGTCACGGCCCTCCAAGGCCGGTGGGATGGCGCGCAGTTGGATGGGGGTCGGATCGCCGTAACCCATCGCTTGGACGCCTTGCAAAATATGCTTGGTCAATCCAAGCGCTGAGAATGGCATGTTGTGATGTTTTTCCTATCCCGGGAGGTTTTTGAGCAACTGCTCGTTGGTTGGATATTTCCGGATGAAAAAGAGAAGGCGCTCGATGGCCTCGATGGGCTTGTGGCCTGCGAGTCCACGGCGGATGACGCTGATCTTGTGCAGGTCCTCCTCGGGAATGAGAAGCTCCTCGCGGCGCGTGCCGGACTGGAAAATATCGATTGCCGGATAGATGCGTTGGTCGCTGATCTTGCGATCAAGAACGATCTCCATGTTACCGGTGCCTTTGAACTCTTGGAAGATCAGCTCGTCCATGCGGCTGTTCGTCTCGATAAGCGCGGTCGCCATGATGGTAAGCGAACCGGCCTCCTCTGTGTTGCGGGCGGCGGCGAAAAGTTTGCGCGGGATTTCGAGCGCACGGGCATCCACACCGCCGGACATCGTGCGTCCCCCACCCCCTTGGGCGTTGTTGAACGCGCGGCCGATGCGGGTGAGCGAGTCCATGAGAACGAAAACATCCTTGCCCATTTCGACGAGGCGCCGGGCGCGATCGATGCAGAGCTGGGCGATGCGGGTGTGGGTTTTGATATCCGAGTCGTTCGAACTGGCCATGAGTTCGGCTGTGGGAACGGTGCGACGGATTTCGGTGACCTCTTCCGGGCGCTCATCGACAAGGAGGATAAGAAGTTTCATCTCCGGGTGGTTTTTCACCACGGCGTCGGCGATATGCTGAAGAAGTGTCGTCTTGCCCGTGCGGGGTGGTGCGACGATGAGACCGCGCTGGCCCTTGCCCACAGGGGCGACAAGATCGATGACGCGTGTGGTGAAGCGCTCGGGAACGGTCTCGAGCTTGATGCGCTCGTTCGGATTGATGACGCTGAGTTCCTCGAAAACAGGCAGGTTTTGAAACTGCTCGGGATCCCCGCCTTCGAGCTCGGTGAGCTTATACATCTGCGGGCCGCGATTGCCCCGGCGGATTTCGCCTTTGATCCACATGCCGTCGCGGAGGCCGTATTTGCGGACGATCTCGGGTGTGACGAAGATATCGTTGTTCGACTGAGTGAAATTGCGGCGCGCCTCGCGCAGGAAGCCAAAACCCTTGCCGCTGACTTCCACGATGCCCTCGGCATAGACGATCGGAGCTGGAGGCTGCGGTGGTTGCGGCGGCCTCTCGACCACCGGTGCGGGCTGAGATGCCTGAACGGTTTCTTTGACCGGTTCGGGCGCAGCGGGAGCAACTGGTTCCGGCGCGGCAGCGACTGCGGGAGTCTCAAGCGGGGCGACCTCGCTGGTGGCGGGAGTTTTATCTGAAAGTGGAAGCTCCGGGGAGTCTACCGCCTTTTTCTGCCTGCGAGCGCGGCCGATGCGTGGAGTGCGCGTGGAGGTGCGGCGGCGCGGGGCTGCCTTGGGGCTTGCGGAATCGGCGGCTTGCGCTCCGTTTTCCGGTTTTTGCTGTTCGTCTGTCATGATTGGGTTTTGAGAATGGGCCTGTGACTCTTTTTCCCTGTCCAGGCTGAAAATCTCGAGGTGATGGTATGTCGGGAGCTCGTTAAGTTCCGTGAACTTTAGAAAGGAAGTTCAACGAGATCCTGCGACAGTGTGTCAGTGAAACGCCGCGTGCGGAGGGGTTCTACATCGCGTGTTTAAGAATGAATGCAATAAAGAGACGCGCCGCCCGCCTGTCAACGCCTATTCTCGCAGAAGCCAATCTTTTTTTCAAAACAAGGCGAGGGATCGGCACTTGAACAGGCTGGAGCGAATCGATAGGCAGTTGGCCATGGCGATGATCCACATTAACCGCGACCGCGAAAATATCGGGAAATTCAATGACCAGGATGTCGCTGACGGTCTCAGGAGTGGCCGCTTCCTCCCAACAGATCTGGCTTGGCGCGAGCCGATGACGAGTTGGGAACCTCTCTCGACCTTCACCGACCTGCCCCCTCCAGAGGAAACTGCAGAGCCAGTCCCGGAGGCTTCCACAACCGCTCCAGCAAATGCCAGCGACCGCATTGTGATCAGCGAGTGTTTTTCAAGCGGATGGGAAAGTTTCCAGAAAAACATGGGCGTCCTCATGCTCGGAACATTTGTTTTCCTCGTGGTGAATGTCTCGCTGTGGTTCGTCTCGGAACTCGCCCAGAGCGTGGTGCGGATGTTTATGAAGTCGGGCGGGAGCGAGGAACAAATGCTCAAAATCGTGGCGGTTGTTGTTGGGTTGTTTTTTTCGATTCTCACTTCCACAGTCACCACAATTCTCTCGGCGGGTTTTTTGTGGATGTTCATAAAAAACGCGCGAGGAAAGACCGAGTTTGCCGATCTCTTTGCGGGGTTTTCAAGCGGTGTCTGGCTGCAAGTCCTCATGGCAGGTGTGGCTTGGGGAGCGATCATGGTGAGTGTGGCTCTATTCACTCTGGCGCCGGGATTTTTTCTGACTGAGAAATACGGATCTCCGATACCTGCCGGGATCGGGGCGCTGATTTTTCTTATCCCTATGGCCTACCTTTCGGTAGGGCTCGGCTTTGCTTTTCCATTGATCCTCGACCGCCGAATTGGTTGGCAGGAGGCGATGCGCACTGCCATTTCGACGGTGCACCGTCAGTGGTTTCCTGTGGCAGGCTTGGTTCTCATCTACACGCTGCTGGCCATTTCAGGGGTCTTTGCGTGTTGCGTGGGAATCATCTTCACGATGCCATTAGGATATGCGATCTGGGCTGAAGGCTATCGCCGGTTGTTCGGTGATCCCCAGGAGTCTTCCGAGAGCTGACCGACTCAGGTTTTCATCTCATTCAGCAAGTTGGCAAGCGGAACCACAGCGAAGCGCGACGAAGTATCCGAAACCGCATAGGGCAGAATGATATTTTCCCCATGCAGAAGAGCGCCGCAGCTGTAGACAACATTCGGCACATAGCCTTCGCGCTCGTCTGATGCAGGTCGAAGGAGCGGTTCGCGCAATCTGCCGAGAATTCGCGAGGGATCGTTCAGATCGAGAAGGACAGCGCCGAGGCAGTATTTCCGCATCGGGCCGACGCCATGGGTGATGACGAGCCATCCTGCACTTGTTTCAATCGGAGGACCGCAGTTCCCAAGTTGAACGAATTCCCAGGGTTGAGAGGGGCGCAGGAGAATTTGGGACTCATACCAGAAGTGCAGATGATCCGAGAACATGAGGTGGATGTTCTCGCCGTCCTGCCGCCCCAGCATGACATAGTGGCCGTTGATTTTTTTCGGAAAAAGCGCAAGACCCTTGTTGCGGATAGCTGGGCCGTTAAGGGTGCGGATCGAGAACTCATGGAAATCCCGGGTCTGCAGAATTTGAGGAAGCACCACATTTCCATCATAGGCGGTGTAGGTCGCCGTGTAGGAAATCGAGCCATCGGCCTCCTGAAATCTGGTAAAACGGGCGTCTTCGATGCCATTGACCTCGCTTGGCGCAAACGGGAAGAGGATTTTCTCGGAGATATCCAATCCATCGGCGAACCGCACCGTATAATTCGCCCTCGCAAGCATGAGGGCACGCTCACCGGCCTGGCGCACCGAGGGCTCGTTGGCGCTTGTGCGCAGGCGGCGGACATGGTTGACCAAATCCTCCATGAGAAAGCTCTCTGGAAGCCCATGCAGTGAGCTGCGGGCATCGACGTATTCCACACCGAGTTCCTGAAGCT
>JAPLTI010000239.1 GCA_026398285.1 Verrucomicrobiota bacterium | reverse complement strand
ACCACGACGAGCGTGCGTCCATCGGCCTTCGAAAGATCGAGAAGCAGATTGATAATCACCTCGCCGTTTTTGGAGTCCAAGTTGCCGGTGGGCTCATCCGCAAAAAGAATGGCTGGATCGTTGATCAACGATCGGGCGATGGCGACGCGCTGTTGCTCCCCGCCGCTGAGTTCGGCCGGCAGGTGGTCGATGCGTCCAGAGAGGCCAACGCGCTGCAAGAGATCGCGCCCACGGGCGAGTTCGGATTTTCCCCTGATGAGGGCTGGCAGCAGGACATTTTCCAATGCGGTCAGCTCTGGCAACAGGAAGTAGGATTGAAAGACAAACCCCATGCGCTTGTTGCGCAGACGGGCGAGCGCATTGCCGGAGAGTCCGTAGAGCGATTGGCCCTCAAATTCCACGGTTCCCGCCTCCGGCGTCTCCAAGCCAGCCAGAGTGTAGAGAAGAGTGGTCTTTCCCGCTCCACTCGCCCCGCAGAGAAACACGGACTCTCCAGCGGCTATGTCGATGTCAATGCCGCGTAGAACCTCGATGGATGCCCCCCCTATGCGGAATGACCTGCGAAGCCCTCGCGCCTTGAGGCGTGGGGTCATGGACGACCGTCGATCGACTGGAACTTCTTACCAACAGCCGGACCGGTGTATTCGCTGAGAGGACGATACAGACGGTTGTCGGCGAGTTGTTCCATGACATGACCGGTCCATCCCGCCGCACGAGCGATCGCAAAGATCGGCGTGAAGAGGTCGGTCGGGATGCCCATGGAGTAATAAACAGTGGCCGAGTAAAAATCGACATTCGCGTTCAGGCCCTTGCGCTCTTTCATGATCGAAGCGATGCGCTCGCTCATGCGAATCCACTTCGGCTCGCCGAGTTGGTTGCTGAGAATGATGGCCATCTCACGGAGATGCGGGGCGCGAGGGTCGAGGACTTTGTAAACCCTGTGTCCGATACCCATGATTTTTTTCTTTTGCTCGAGCTGGGTCTCAACCCAAGCATCCACTTTGTCTTCGCTGCCGATTTCCTGCAGCATGTGAATGACGCCTTCGTTCGCGCCGCCGTGGAGCGGCCCCTTGAGTGTTCCGATGGCCGAGGTGATGGCCGAATACATGTCCGAGAGGGTGGCAATGGTCACGCGGGCGGAGAATGTCGAGGCGTTCATGCCGTGGTCGGCGTGCAAAACATAGGCGACATCCAGCGTGCGAGCGGCTTCAGCACTCGGCTCGGTGCCATTGATGAGGTAGAGAAAGTGTGCGGCCTCGCCAAGATCCGTGCGAACGGGCGGGAGATCAAGACCCTTGCGGGCGCGGTGGAAATAAGCGGTGATGACACCCATTTTTGCCGTAATGCTGACGGAGCGGTTGTAGTTCGCCTCCGGGCTTTCGTCCTTCGGATTCGAGTCGTAGAGACCCAGCATCGAAACAGCTGTGCGGATGACATCCATCGGCCCTGCGTTTTTAGGGGCGTTGCGCAGAAAGTCCACGACTGGCTGTGGCAGTTCGCGAGCCGCCCGGAGCTTTTTGCTGAGGGCGTCAAGCTGGGCACGGTTTGGGAGTTCCCCATGCCAGAGGAGGTGGATCGTCTCCTCAAAACTGGCGTTTCCGGCGATTTCGTTGATGTCGTAACCGGCATAAATGAGGACGCCCTCTTGACCGAGAACATCACTGAGGCTGGTTGAGTTTGCTACGATTCCTTCGAGTCCTTTGGCTGTTACTGGCATAAGTTTTTTTGTGTTTAATGGGGCAGGTTCGGCGGAGTCTGAACAAGGGTTTTTGAAATGAAAAGCCTTACTGGGAAATTTCTTTGCCACCTTGAAATGAATGCACCGTGGCTTGACGCTGTGCCGCGGCTGCGTTTAATTCCGCCGCAAGATATGACCCGCAAGGATTTCACCGTTCTCACCGCAATAACTCTGCTTCTCGCCGGCTGTGCGAACTACGACAAACGCCTGACCAGCACCAGCACCAGCTATCTCGGAACTGACGGCTCGATCATTTCGCGCTCCGCTGAATCCACACTTGCGGACAAAAATTCCTACTGGGACGGCGATGGGGTGCAAGGTGTGCCATCAATAGTGATCGATCTCTCGGATCAAAAAGCCTCGTTCTACAAAGGATCGAAGCTCGTCGGCGTCTCCGCCATCTCGTCCGGCCGCGAAGGCTATGGCACCCCGACCGGTTCTTATAAGATCACCCAGAAAAATCCCAACCATGTCTCGAACCTTTACGGCGACTATGTGAATGCCCAGGGCGATGTGCTGGTGAAAAATGTATCCAAAGGCAAAGATCCCGTTCCGCCCGGCGGAAGCTTCGCTGGTTCTCCGATGCCTTTTTTCATGCGACTCGGCCGCACGGCGGTCGGCATGCACCAAGGATTTCTTCCCGGCGTTCCAGACAGCCATGGTTGCATCCGCATGCCGGAGCGGATGGTGAAAACTTTCTTTGAGAACGCACCGGCCGGCACCACGGTGACGATTATTAATTAATCCTCGTAAAAAGCCCGCACCAACGAGGTGCAGCGCTCGTGCGGAAGCACGCCGCCTTCCATTTGGTTCATCACATAACTAAATCCAACCCCTTGCTCCGGATCCGCAAAACCCAGGCTTCCCCCGGCTCCAGCATGGCCGAAAGCGGATAGCGAGGGACCCAGCAGCGAACGGATTTTGCGACCATTCCCATCCAGCGGGTCCATCATGAAGCCGGCTGAGAAGGACATTTCCCGCTGCAGCACAGGATCAAAGCCTTGCGTGAGGCGCGTGGACATCCACTCAAGCGTTTGCTTTTTGAAAAAGACCTTACCCTCCATGCAGCCGCCCGAGGCCAGCATGGCATAAAATTTCGCCAATGCTTGCGCGGAGGCGATGCCTCCCATGGATGGCAGCGAGGCGGCCCGGACTTGCGGGGCGTTCATGGCCGAGATTCCCGAGAGACCCGGCGGACTCGCGAAGGCCCGGCGCGTGAGGGAATTCGCATCCGTAAAAGCTCGCAAGAAAAGCTCGTCACCCGCTGCGGGCGGGCCCGCGCGCGGCGGGAGGATGGTGGCTACGCGGGCATTTTGATTTTCCGGAAGGCCAATCCACAGGTCGATGCCGAGCGGATCAGCAAAAACCCGTCGCCAATAGTCGGCGAGCGATTCTCCTCCCGCGAGGCGGCGCAGGATTTCATCCAACACAAAACCAAAGACTCTGGGTCCGTAGGCCGGGCCCGCTTCGACAGCCAGAAGGGGCGTTTGTTTTTCGATCGCCCGCACGACGCTCTCGCGATCGAGAATATTCGCGGAGGGATCCTCGAGCACGCACAAACCCGCGCGGTGCGAGAGGACTTGGCCAAGCGTGAGCGCGCCCTTTCCAGCCTGCGCGAATTCTGGCCAGAAATCCGCAACGCGTGTGTGAAGATCCGCCCCCGCTTCCTGCATCGCATGGAGCGTGCAGGCGGCGGCTACGCCCTTGGTGGCGGACCAGATCAGAACGAGCGTCTCATCGTTCCATGGCACTGAGCGGGCCGAATCGCAAAAACCTCCACAAAGAGAAACGACTTCCCTGCCGCCGCGAAAAATGCCTAGAGCGGCACCGACTTCAACACCGTCGGCGAAGTTTTTTTCAAATGCCTGCCGCACCCCGCTCACATCTGACCTCGTAGCTCGATCAAATCAGGATCCAACTTTGCGATGTCGCGGAATTTGTCATCCATCGCGAAACTTCTCTGGGCGTAATCAAGCGCATTTCCCAGGTCGCCCAGAACCGCGCTGTAGCAGGCCAGGTTGTAAAAATAGGTCGCCTCTTCGGCGAGTTTCGACGGTCCGCTGAGCAGGAGTTTCAAAGCCGCATCGGTGCGACCGCCCTCGTGCAGGCAAAACGCACCATGGATGTAGCCGGAGACAGCTTCCGGATAGATCTCCCGCAACCGTTCGCAAATCCGAAGCGACTCGTCCCAGTTGTGGCTTTTCATCGTGATGAAGAGCCGCAACTGCAAAGCGGATTCCACCTCCCTGTCTTCCGTCGGCATGGAATCAAGTTCCGCCATGGCCTCGACCGGCATACCAAGTTCCAGATAACCCTGCGCCGCGAGAAGGCACTTTTCAAAGGACATGGATGGCAAACTAACGAGCGGACAAGCCACGCCGCCAGCGTTATTTTCCTCTATGTCGCGAGCGGATCATCTGTTATCAGCGAATCACTCATTCGTGAACGTCTCCGACCTGCGTGAAATTTTGCAATACGTCCCCCTTTTCCGGGAGCGTATTTTCGTGGTTGCGGTGGATGGCGAGGTCGTGGATTCGGAGAATTTTCCGAACATCCTGCTGGATCTCGCCGTGCTCCGCTCCCTGAGTATCAAAGTCGTCCTGGTGCATGGCGCAAGCCACCAGATCGAGGCCCTCGCTGCGGCGCGCGGAGTCCGGATCACCAATGCCGACGGCATCGGCCTCACCGATGAGCCAACGCTGCAGGTAAGCATCGATGCGGCGATCCGGCTCACCAACGAAATTATGGAGGGTCTTTCCTCCGTCGATCTCCGCGCGGCCTACATCAACGCGCTTATCGTTCATCCAGCCGGCATTCTCGGCGGAGTGGATCAACAATACACCGGCAAGGTCGAGCGGGTGGACACCAAGGCCCTCCGACTCCTTCTCGACGAAGGCATCATTCCTGTCATCCCTCCCATGGGCTTCGACGGCGAGGGGCGCACCTACCGGGCGAATTCGGACAGCATAGCGCTGGAAGTCGCCGTGGAACTCGGTGCCGCGAAAATCCTCTACCTCGCGCCAAGCCGTGTCTTCGAGGAATCCACGCCCCTACCGCGCCAGCTTTCGATTTCTGAAACGGAAGATCTCGTCAAAAAACGCAAAGCCGACTTCCCGACTGGACTTGTCTCGAAGCTTGAGAACGGCGCCAAAGCCTGTCGGCAAGGCGTGGCCCGCGCACACCTGCTGAACGGCGGCATGAACGAAGGCCTGCTCAGCGAGGTCTTCAGCCACGAAGGCATCGGGACTATGGTTTACTCGAACGAGTATCAACAAATCCGGCGCATCTTCAAAAAGGATGTCCGCTCGGTGATCTCGCTCATCCGTCAATCCGTGCAGAACGAGGAACTCGTGCGCCGCTCGCGCACCGAGATTCTTGAGTGTCTGAATGATTATTGGCTCCTGGAAGTCGATCGCTCGCCCGTGGCCTGCGTGGCCCTGCACCTTTATCCCGAGCAATCCGCCGCCGAACTCGCCTGCCTCCATGTGCGCAAGGCGCAGGAGAACCAGGGCTACGGACGCAAACTCATGGCGTTTGTCGAAAACCTCGCCCGCGAGAAGGGCGTGAAAACCCTCTTCGCCCTCTCCACTCAAGCCTACAGCTACCTCCAGCAAAAAGGCGGCTTCACAGCTGCAGACCCGTCCATTCTGCCGCCTGAGCGACTCCAGAAATACGAAACCAGCGGAAGAAATTCCGTCGTGCTCGTGAAAACCCTGCGCCCGTGACACACAACGCTGCCCTTTACATCGACGGCTTTGTTATTCTCACCTACTTTGTCGTGATCGTAGGCATCGGCCTCTACGCCGGTCGCCGGAATGACACGCTGCAAGAGTTCGCACTCGGCGGGCAAAAGATTCCCTGGTGGGCTGTCTTGGCCTCGATCATCGCGGCGGAGACCAGCGCGGCGACATTCCTCGGCACACCGGCCGAGGGCTACAAGACACTCGGCTTCGCCTACGCCCAGCTGGCCATCGGAACGATCCTCGCCCGCATCATCATCGCGTATCTTTTCATCGCTCCGTATTTCCAATTCAAGGTCCAGAGCATCTACGAATACCTCACCGTCCGCTTTGGCACGCGGACGAAAAACATGGCGAGCGGGATCTTCCTGCTCGGCCGCGTGCTGGGAATCGGCGTTCGACTCTACCTCGGCGGAGTGATCCTGGTCGTGATCTGGCGCTACCTTTTTCCCGGCACGGACATCACCATCTGGACCTACTTCTGGGGCATCGTCTTTGTCACAGCAGTCACGGCCGCCTACACCGCCGTTGGCGGCATCAAGGCAGTGGTCTGGACCGATCTCATCCAAGCCTGTCTCATGTGCGGCGCCGTCGTTTTTGCGATGTTCACCATCCTGCACCAAATCCCCGGCGGCCTTGGAAAGGTGAATGAAATGCTCGACGGTCAAAAAGTCGCGATGTTTCAAACCGGGTGGGAGGCGACGAAGCCATTCGGCGAGGCCCTCCGGCAAATGCTCGAGAACCCCTACACTATCCTCGCAGCCATCCTCGGCTCCACATTCCTCACCATGGCCACACACGGCACCGATCAGGATATGGTGCAGCGCATGCTCACCGCTGAGAACATCAAAAAAAGCCGGTTCAGCCTGATCGTGAGCGGATTTGCCGATATCCCCATCGTGCTGGCCTTCCTCGCCGTCGGCATTCTCCTCTGGGTCTACTACCAAATCAGCCCGGATCCCTCGCTCCCGACCGCCCATAACGAAATCTTCGCGCATTACATCGTCCACGAAATGCCGGCTGGCATCCGTGGACTCATCGTCGCCGGCGTTTTCGCCACCATGATGGGCTCGACCTCCGCCGCGCTCAACGCCCTCGCCACTTCATTTATCCGCGACTTCTACCAGCCCTACTTCAACAAAACATCGACCGACGCCCAGTCGATCCGCGCCGCACGCATTGCGACCCTCGTTTTTGCTGGGCTCATGATTATTGTCGCCACCGGAGCCGCCTACGCCGTGCTCGAGACAAACATCACGATCATCCCGCTCGCCCTCGGTGTGCTAGGCTACGGCTACGGCTCACTCCTCGGCATCTTCCTGCTCGGCGTGCTGACAAAATCGCGTGGCAACGATATCGCCAATGTCTTCTCCATGCTCCTCGGAATCGCCGCCGTCCTCATCCTCGGAAAAGTCAAAATCCCCGCCGTCGATCCCCTGGCCCTCCTCACATTCCAGCTGACACCCGCCGAGTGGAATTTCGGCTTCTTCATGCCAACTTGGTGGCCCGCCATCTCCTGGCCCTACTACGTCTTCATCGGCAGCACAGTCACCTTCCTACTCGGCATTCTTTTCAAATCCCGCCAAACGGCAAGCCCTGCGCCCGCAGAGTAAAAATCAGAGTTCCGCGCACCGGCGAGATCGAGTGTGACGAAAAACTCTTCGACCGCCTGCGCAAACTCCTCGCTGACAGGCGAGGCGTGCCTGTCTATGTGATCTTTGGCGACAACACACTTCGTCAAATGGCCCGCGCATACCCGACCCACATCGACGCCCTGCGCGTGATTGGCGGCATGGGTGAAACTCGCCGATTTCGACGGCATCTTCAAAAACGAAGTCGCCGCCTAACTGTAGACTTATCCGAAAGTCGAGTTCGGCGGACGCGGGGAGTAGCGCTCAGGGGAGGCGGAGGAAAACACGCCCGCCACAGTCGTTATTGCTTTCGCCCTACGCGACGGCGGCGTGAAAAGCCTCGCTCTGTGCGCACTTTGAATCATCGACGATGAAATTTTTTTACACTTTCCAGCACTTATTAACCGTTAAGATTTGCGTGTTTTTCGATCCGCAAGAATTTGCTCGTAGAGTTCGTAAACGACATCCCGCGTGTTGGCGTAGTCTAGGAGGATTTCGTTGGACTGGACTTGATGAAAGAGGATGCGGATGCCACCGACCCGCAATCGACAGAAACCCTCCAAAGGACCTCGCAGACCTTTGATGTCGCCCCGGTTTTTGGCTAGCGCGCGGAGGGCCATGCGCACTCGTCGTTTGGTTTGCGGTGGCAAGGCGCAGAGCCAATTTGAAACTTGCTCAGAGGCCGAAATTTTCATCTGAGAGATCCAGAGCGCGGTATTTCGCCGTTCCAGCCTTCGCGGCACGCACCGCCTTCATTGCAGCGGGATCCTCGAGAACATCCAGCGTTTCCAGCAGAGCCTCGAAATCCTCGACGGGCAGGGCGACAACAACCGGACGATTGCGATTGGAGATCACAAACTTCCTGCCAGACCGGCAAAGCTTTGTGAGATTGGCCTGAGCTTCCTTGATGTTGTATGTAGAGGGCATCGATTTAGTATATACAAGGATGCACTACAAATCGCAAGGTGGAGATTGTCTATGCCGCGTGGAGTTGCAATCGAAGAGAGTTGTGCAACGAGAAGTCGGTCGCGAGATGCACCCAACAAAACCAGAGGGCAGGTGCGATCCCCAAGACGGCACGTTGCATTGCCCGTGGTTCTAGCTCAAGTGGGACTCCAGACTGGCAGCGCATTTCTCTGATCAAGTAGAGCGGTTTTAAAATCAAAAGAGTCTTTTCAGCGTTTTGGTTTTTCCTGTTTACTTGTTCGATGTCGCGCATACCTGTCACTATTCTGACCGGCTTCCTTGGAGCCGGAAAAACCACGCTGTTGAACCGCATTCTTGGGGAAAACCACGGGCTGCGAATTGCAGTGATTGAAAATGAATTTGGCGAAATTGGTATCGACCATGAGTTGGTGATTAATGCCGAGGAAGAGTTGTTTGAAATGAACAACGGGTGCATTTGCTGCACGGTCCGCGGGGATTTGATTCGCATTCTGGGGAACCTCATGAAGCGCCGCGACAAGTTCGACCACATCCTGATTGAGACGACCGGCCTGGCTGATCCGGGGCCGGTGGTGCAGACATTTTTTGTGGATGAGGAATTGCGGGAGCAGACGGTGGTGAACGGCGTTGTGACGGTGGTGGACGCGCACCATTTCTCGCGTCATGTCGATGAGACGCACGAGGCAGAGGAGCAGGTAGCTTTTGCGGATGTAATTCTCCTCAACAAGAGTGACCTCGCGACGCCCGAGGAGTTGGAGGAAACCGAGCAGCGCATCCGCGCCATCAATGCTCTGGCTGTGATCCACCGCACGACGCGCGCGGAGATCGATATCAAAAAAGTGCTCGAAGTGGGCGGCTTCAACCTCGATCGCGCCACGGAACTCAATCCCCACTTTTTGGACGCGCATGGGCATCACCACCATCACCACTCGGATATCTCGAGCGTGGGCATCGAAGCCGAAGGCGAGTGTGATGGCAAAAAACTCAACGACTGGATTTCGAAGCTCGTTCGCGATCAGGGGCAGGACATTTTCCGCATGAAGGGGGTTTTTGCCGTGAAGGGCCAAGCCGACCGCGTGGTGTTCCAAGGCGTCCACATGCTCATCGATGCCGCGAGTGGGGGTCCGTGGGCCGGACGCCCGCGCAAGAACAGCCTGGTTTTCATCGGCCGCAAGCTTGATCGCGAAGCCCTTACCAGCGGATTCCGCTCCTGCCTCTCTTGAAAAGCCCCGGCTCGATTACTGCGGGGGATCACATCCTGGACCTGAAGTGGAATCCCGCGGGGACGCGATTGCTCGTGACTCCCACGACGGGTCCTGTGCTGGTGGCGGACGAAACGTCTACGCTTCTTGCAGAACTCCCGGGCCACGGCATGGGGAATGGAAGCTCGGACTGGT
>JAPLTI010000199.1 GCA_026398285.1 Verrucomicrobiota bacterium | reverse complement strand
GCCGCAACATTATGAGATCACAAGGAGGCACGTGTTGAAATTCTTAAACCACTTCAAAAAATCGAGGCCCACAGACCCGCTTGAAATCAAGATAATCCAAGCCAGACACTCGTTTTTTGCCTTCTTATGGGACGGCAGTGAAACGGGATTGGTTTTTGAGACAATGAGAAGATCGGCGGGTTGTTTCGGAATGCGGGCCACTTGGTCTGCGGCGAGTCCGAGGGACGGGCCGGTGATGCGACTGGCGAAGGCGGGAATGGCTCCAGTGAATCCGATGTCCTGCACATCCGGGTTGTCGAAGAAAATGAGGAAGCGCAGTTCGCTGTCCGTGAGATTTTCGATGTGGTGCGGGTAGGCGCGCGGGATGAAATACACATCGCCGGGCTCGAGTTCGTAGGTTTCGGCGGAACCGCCGGGGCTTTGGATGGTCATGCGCGCGCGGCCGGTGTGGACGAATCCCAACTCGGCGGTCTCGGGATGCCAGTGCGGTTCGCGCATGCCGATGCCTTGGAGTCTCAGCGAATACATCGCGAGGTGTTTGAGCGCGGGCCAGGTGTCCTGCCGGGCGACAATCGCCGAACCGACAGGCGCTGAGACCAGCGGCGCACGGGACTCGATGGGGAATTTCAGCACGTTGGGATACGAGGCTTGTTCGGAAACCACCGGGGCTCCGTTGGCGCGTCCGATTTGGATGTCGATCGGCGAGCGGGTGATGCCGGAAATCTCAGCCACCGGGAGGCCCCAGGTGTTGCCGAGCACGGAGGGATCGAGGCAACCGGCGAATCCAGAGACGCCGAAATCCTCGGGCATTTCATGCGAGAAGGTGATGAGAAACTCGGCGGGCTCGTCGCCGAGATTTTCGATCGCATGGAGCGAGCCGCTGGGCGCGAAAAACATTTCGCCCTCGGAGATGGTGAACTTCGAATGTTGGTTGCCGCTGGCGAAAATGGTGACGAGCGTTTTCCCTTTCAGGCAGTAGCTGAGTTCGTTGGCGTTTGCGTGCCAATGCGGCTCGCGGAAGCATCCGGGATTCAAGGTCAGGCGGTAGATCGCGAGCCGTTCGAGGATGGGGAAGTTCGATTTATTGATGGCGGTTTTGACGCCAGAGTCGTTCGAAATCTGGGGCTGGGTGGTGCGGAACGAGGTTTTGTGCGACATGCGAGATGGGTCATATACGCCGCTCCCTTGCAGAGACAAGCGGAATCAATATCGGCGCGCGGCTGCTGCTCGGGGCGATTAAGTCTGACCAAGAGCGGCTGCCAAGCAGGAGGAAGCCGCTCAATAAGAATTCGGACGGATAGACCGCTTTCAGCCGACCGGCGGGATGCGGAGCTTGTAGTCCCTATCGATGACTTCGGCGGGTAGCGGTTGGGGAAACTAGGGGTCAGGGTTCATTTTCTTTCATTATTTCCGATACAAACCTCGCCATTTTGCAGAAACCTTTTTCTCGATCCACGATAAAGCCATGAGGTGGATAGCCCTGCTTGCATTGGCTGCGTTTTTCATGCCCAGATGCTCGGCGATCACCGATTGAGACATCGTTGTCTTTTTCCACAGCAACCCTGTAAGCAGCATCTTTAGCGGTTCGCTGAGAGCTATGCTCGGCCGTTGGAGAGCAGAACCCTGTGGTCCTTCTCGGCCGCCACTGCAGCTAAGCCAACGAGGACGTTGGCGCTCCCATGCCATCCCTGTCGGCGATCACTTAAAATGCACCACTCGCGGTCACTTCAAAATGCACCACTTTTCGACGGTCTGAAGAGCCTTTTTGGAAGCGCTGGAAAGCGCGCTCAATCGGGCGATGTCAAACGTCCTAAAAGTGAGCAAACAAACCACAATTTCCGAACTCTACGCCAAAGGCTGGTCGCTGAGGCGTATTGCCCATGAACTCGGGCTGAATCGCCGCA
>JAPLTI010000374.1 GCA_026398285.1 Verrucomicrobiota bacterium | reverse complement strand
CAAGGGTCACCACGACGCCATTGGATCCGCTGAGCTTGCTGGATATGCTCAAACCGAAGGTGCCGTTGTTGGTGATCGAGGGTGCAGACCCCGCGAGCGTGATCGTGCCACTGCTGAGAGTGGTAGTTCCTGCAGAATCTGTCTTATTGATCCGGTTGGCATAAACCGTTCCGCTGACGGTGACCGTATTGGCGCCACTTACGGTAAAAGTGGCATTGTTGGTTGCCCCATTGGAGATGTCCCAAGGATCGGTGCCTCCGCCGCTACCAGTCCAGTTGGTGGCGGTGGCATTCCATGTCCCGCTTGTGGTGTTCCAAGTGTAGTTCGCCGCCTGAGCCGAAGAGCACATCAAGAGCAGCGTCGCAGCAACAAGGCCGGTGAGAGCGGAAAAGCTCGAAATACTGGGGTATACGCGAGGGAAATGCATATGCGGTATGGGTGGAATGTGGGAGTAAATTGAAAGAGGAAAATAAAAGCGTCAAATAATTTTTTGCTTTTTTTGTTTTTTAAAAAGCGCTGTTTAGAGCTGCTTCCCCCAACCTTCTCCGAGTCATGCTGTTTTGACTCGGTGAGGCTCGGGGCGAAAAATCAGATGAAACCGGAAAGGAGGACTTTTGGAGCGGCGAGGTTGTCGGGCCACGGCAGCACAGTGGGAATGCCGGGATAGATGTCGAAGAAGTTGTCGGCCAGCGGTTGTTCTCCATCGAGGTCGAGGCAGACGCGCCAGGCGAAGGTGTCGCTGGTGAAGACGGCCTTGTCGCCTTTGCGGGTGATACTCACCTTGGCCTTGGGCCATTTCATTTCGCGGAAGAGCGGCAGGATGAGGCAATCGCGGGCGATCTCGCCCTCATCGTTTGAGAGCACGGCAAAGGCCACATGCGTCTTGATGCCGAGCTTGTCCCACTGCGCGGCGGGGAACTCGGCGATGACGGTGCTCGCATTGGCGGGGAGCGTGACGGCTTTACGCTCATCGAGCGGGTATTTTCCGCTCAATGCCATGAGGCCGAAGCGCAGAGTGGCCTTGGTTTCGTCGCCTTCGTTGATGCCGTAAATCTTCACGCTCTTTTCCTCGCGGGTCACCACGACAGTCACCGGCGCGAAGGCGCGGCGCACCGGCCAAAAAGCGGGATTGCGGCGTTGTTTCCAATCGACAATCGTCCAACTGCGCGTGCAGGGCCACATGTCGTTGAACATCCAGAAGACGGCTGCCGAGCTGTCGAACATGCGGCGACGGAAATTTTTGATGTATTCCGAGAGGCCCACGCCCTGAAGCACCCCACCCCAATAGACATAGTCTTTGAGAGATAGGCTACTGATCGGCTTGCCAAGCCATTGTTCAAACATGAGGTCCGGCGCATAGGCGGGGATGTTGTCCCACGAGGTCACAGCATTGTCATGAAGCTCCCATGGAAAGGTGCCGATCTTCCCCGGCGCGTCACCAAAGCATTCGCGGGTGGCTAGAAGGTTGTTCGGCCCGAGGATGCCGCCTTCGTTCGGGAAGCGGCAAATCATGTCGCGGTATTTGCGAAAATCATTGTCGCGAAAACCAAGACTCCACGGGTGCTGGTCGCCGAGATGGTCGGCGTTTGGCGATTCTCCGTCGGGTGAGAATGGCGAACTCGGTTGATAATACCGGCCCGGATCCTCTTCCTTTATCAATCGCGGCAGCACCAGATGGTAGAGCGCGTAATCGGGAAAGGCCACGCCCTTCTCGTAGTCCCACTCCCAATTTCCCCACTCGATCTCATTGTTACCGCACCATGCGACGAGGCTCGGGTGGTGCGCGAGTCGGCGCACCTGGTGCCTCGCCTCCTGAGTGACATCGGCCAGGAACGCCTCATCGGTCGCGGGATACTTGCCGCAGGCAAAGATGAAATCCTGCCAGACCAGGATGCCCTTTTCGTCGCAGAGATCGTAGAAGTCGTCGCTCTCGTAAACCCCGCCGCCCCACACGCGCAGGAAATTGCAGTTCGCCTCCAAGGCGCGATCGATGAGCACGGCATGACGCTGGCGGTCAATGCGGCTGAGAATGAGGTCCGCCGGGACATAGTTGCCGCCCTTGCAGAAGATCGGCTTGCCATTGATCTCGATGATGAAATACCGACCGCGCTCGGGATGTTTTTCCTGGTTTACCCGCACATGGCGGAAGCCGATCCTGCGGGTCAAGCTTCCTTCGGTTTTGCCACTCACCACGAGTTCGACCGTGGCCTCGCTGCGGTTTTGTTTTCCGTGCCCGACAGGCCACCAGAGCTTGGGCTTGGCCACAGGAAGCACGGCTTCGAGTTTGTTCATGCCGGGTTGAAGCAGCACCGGCACACGCAGGGGGGAGCCAGATTTTCCAAACTTGAGCAGCAACTCGCCACGCGTTGGCTTGTCGCTCAAATTTTCCGCAAAAACACGCGCCGTGACGCTTCCCTGGCCGAGATCAGCGGAAAGGTCGGGAATCAATACCGCGCGCTCCCAGCGGATGCCCGAGCAGATTTCCAAACGCACGCCGCCGGGTATGCCGACATTGACGAGGCGCGGCGACCAATCCCATCCGAACTCGCTCTGGGTTTTGCGCAGCCAGTTTGATTTCGTCTGGCGGTGGTTGAGGCGCAGTCCATAGCCCTCGGACGAGCGCGTCATCGCGTGGTAAATGCCGCTCTCGATCTCGACCACGAGTTCGTTTTCACCATTTCGCAGCGCGCTGGTGGCCTCCACTCGACAGGGATGAAAGGCGTTGGCATGCGAGCCGATCTGAACGCCGTTGAGATAAATCTTGGCCGCCAGATCCAGCGTTTCAAAAAACAACCAGGCGCGCTCCCCCTTGCGCAAAGGAGGCAACTTGAATGTCCGGCGGTAATACCAAACCGTTTCCTCTACCCACCGGCAGGCGAGAACATTTGTGCCAATGCCCGGATCGGGAATCACGCCGTGTTCCAGCAGCGTCTCATGCACGCTGCCCGGCACAGAGGCGCTCCACGCGCGGCTCCAGTTCACATCACCAGCCAGCACCCGCTTGGGCCGCTCACCGCGCTCGCCGTCGTTCCATCGAAGTTGCCAGGTGCCGTTGAGGTCGATTGTTTGATTCATGAATTGTTGTGTGAGTTAGGTGATGATGGTGGCTTGTGCTACCGACCTTCACCCCTTTTGAAGGGCAAAGCCAAGCGAGAGGCGCCCCTTCAGCTCGGATGGAGTGAACACAATGCGCCGAAGCATTTTGTCCTCTGGGGCGCAGGGCGAGTCGACTTCGTGCAACTCGAGCGCAAAGCTACCGGGCTGCTTGCTCTTGAGGATCATTCCCTCCGTGCCGCCGATGCGCACGCCATTGCCTTCCGCTTCGCAGGGAAGGTAGGTGGTAAATACTTCCTGAAGCGCGCCGGGGGATTCGGAAAACTCGAGGTCGTCGGTGATTTCCAAATCGCCATGGGCGCTGAGCTCAAGCCTGCGCTCGAAGCGCGTGAGCGTCGGGTCAGGATAAGCCCGGCTCAGATCGATGCGCAGAGTTTTGGATCCATCGGCCGCCGCGTGATCGACGGCAAGGCTGGCGCGATACTGCGAGCCCTCCTGCTGGAGATGGCCATTGATGACCGGCACCGGGTGGCCCTGCGAACCGCAGAGGAGATTGTCATAGCGGTTCGGGCCGTAGACCTCGGCTGTGTAGATCGGCATGCCGGGATCGGTGATCCATGCGCGGCTGTCGCGATAAAAAATGAAACTGCCGAGGTCGTTGTGATTGTGCGAAGCCGCGTTGTGCAGGGCTGTGGCGGCGAGTTGCGCTCGGGATCCATCCGCAAGGGTGGTGGCCACTTTGGCAAAACCCAGCGCGGGAAGATGCGTGTCGGTGATCGGACTTGGCTCGCGCTTAGCTGACTCGCGCCATGCCGAAGAATCCACCGCGAGCAGCAGATCGTGCCAGTTCTGAAGCATTGGCCGTCCGTCGGGACCTTTTTCGCAGAAATCAAACAACTGCGGCAAGGGCAGGAATGCGTTCACCATGAGCGCCTCGCAGGCCCTCATGAAGCCACTATTGGAATCAGAGAAAAGACAACGATCACTTCCTTCTAGCCAGACCGCCAGCGGATAGCGCGCGATGCGTTGCGCAAGCTCCGAGTCCATCAGATTCAAGAGCCCACCGCTTACTTCACGCAGCACGATGGCAGCCTCGAGGAAATGTCCGAAGCCGTAACCCCAATACATCGGGCCCTCGGCACAGCCTCCATCTTCGCTGAATCCCGTCATGCCGAATTCCATCATGTGCGTGCAGAGCACGAGGAGGGAGGCCAGCGGGCGTGGCTCCTTCATGCGGTGGAGCGCCGTCTGGATCACATTGGAAAAACAGACATGGTTCCAGTTGTTCCTTCGGAACATCCAGATCGGCAGGTTGCGCCAATCGAGGGCTGCATTCAGAGATCGCTCCTCGATGCGTTGGCCGACGCGCCGGACCACCTGCGGGTCGAGGCGGTCGCCAACCGCAAGCAACAACTCGGCAAGCACCGCGCCGCATCGCGTTGAGGTGAGATCCGCCCCATGCAGCTTTGCGCTTTCCTGCGGCATCCAGAACTCAAAGTCGCAGAAGGCCCAGAGGATTTCTTCCAATCGAACTGCATCCGCCGATGGATGATCCACCCAGAGCGCGAGAGCCTCGTCCTGTATACGGGCAAGGGCATTGCTGATGATCTCCCCGTCGCGCCATTTTCCGGTGCGGTGGTATTCACAGATGGCGCTCCAGTCGAGCCGCTTGATGG
>JAPLTI010000214.1 GCA_026398285.1 Verrucomicrobiota bacterium | reverse complement strand
CAAGCATGAGGGCACGCTCACCGGCCTGGCGCACAGAGGGCTGGTCGGCGCTTGTGCGGAGGCGGCGAACATGGTTGACCAAATCCTCCATGAGAAAGCTTTCTGGAAGACCATGCAATGCGCTGCTGGCATCGGAGTATTCCACACCGAGTTCCTGAAGTTTTCTCAAGAATGTTGCAGTGTCGTATCGAGCTGCCGCTTGAGGATGGGGTTGGCAAACATAACGGGAGACGGGATCCATCCGAATCTCACCTTCCAGATTAACGATTCCAGAGCGGAAAGTAATGGATGAGATGTGCCCCTCTCCTGTGGCTCGGAGGCTGAGAAAAAATCGCAGCTCACCTGCTTTGAGTCCGGACTGGTCAGGTGCTGCCACCATGCCGGGATTAAAGAGTGCCGTGGATTCCAGTGAGTATTCATTGGTGAAATACGAGCCGAGCAACAATCGGCGCGACTCGCTCAACTCAAGATCGGTGGGCAAAAAGGAGCGGATTTGCTCGAAGCGCTCGGAGAAAATATCGTGGATTTTTTGATGCCGCTCGTGAAAGTCGGCAAAAACCTCCGCCAACTTCGCTTCCACCGCATTCTCATCTAGGTGCATGACACGCGAAAAGAGGCTGAGCACACGGGGATTGATTTCCTGAGCTGCAAGAGGCTTCACAATCAGCGACGGAATAAACGGCCGCAAAAGAACGCGGCGGGGATCTGGGCCGATCACCAAAGGAAGTCGGCGAATTCGTGATTCAAGATAGGACATGGTTATCGGTGATTGGTGAGTTTTTTCTAAGGGCGTGCATCTCGGCTAGGGCAAGCAGGAAGGAGAGTGTGGATTCGGCTCCCTGATTTTGATTCACCCGGTTGTCATGGAGGCCGTCGAAGCAGCCACCTGTTGAGGGATCGTAGAGTGGAAGGCGGAGATCATTGGCTCCAAGGAACCACTCGAACGCACGCTTGGCGGATTCTTCCCAAAACTGATCGCCGGTGGCGTTCAGCGCTTCGATACAGGCGCTCACGGCCGCGGCGGCCTCAAGCGGTTGCTGATCGTGAAGAGCGGGGTCCGTTCCCCTCTTCCAAAAACCATTCGAGCCGATTGGGCGGAAGCAACCGTCGATACCGGTCTGCTTGTCCATCAACCATCTCAGTGCGGAAAGACCGGCATTTTTCATTTCCTCGTTTCCAGTGAACCTTCCCGCAAGAATCAGGGCCTGGGCGATCCGAGGATTGTCATAGGCAGCGATATCCTCGCACCAAGGCCAGTCGGCTGAGGCATTCCGCTTGAAAAGATCGAAAAGCCTGCCGGCAAAGTCATCCCTACGGCGGTCCGCATGCAGATCACCATGCAGAGAACGAAAATACTCATGCAGGCCAAGAATCGTAAAAGCCCAGGCACGAGGTGAAGTAAATTCCTCTACGGCCGGCAGAGCATTTTCGAAAAGCGAGGCCGCCCAGGAACGAAGACCCGCAGAGCGCGTGCGCCCGATGACCGCACCAAGGGCCCATATGGCACGCCCGTGACTGTCTTCGGACCCGTGTTCCTCAGTCCATCGCCGGTCGAATCCCATGAAATTCCTGAAACGCCCTCCGACACTCGAAAATCCAAAGTGAAGAAAGGCGGCACTCGTTGACTGGATGAGGGACATGGACTCATCGCATGCGTCGAGTTCCTCAAGTAAAACAGTCAGCAGAAGTGCCCTCGCATTGTCATCCGTGCAATACCCGTGCTCGAAACATGGAATAGTGAAAACGGCATGCTGAAATATGCCGGTGGAGTCGGTCATCCGATTCAGATGTCCGAAGCGGAATACTGGAAGGGGCTCGGTCTTTCCATAAACAGACCCCCTTGGCGGAAGTCGCCTACCCCGCGCCTGAAAGGCTTGGCGCGCTTCCTCAAAGACTCTCGCGTAGTCCGCTGCCACCTCGGACCAAACCATTCCCCTGCCCATGAGGTAGGCTTGTTTGCGCATCGCATGTCGGCGGGATTCATTGGAAAAAAGTTCCAGCACACCTGCCGCAATAGCTTTGGCGTCGCGGAATGGAACAAGCACACCTCGGTCCTCCGAAAGAAGCTCTGCCGCGTGCCAGTAGGGGGTTGATACCACCGCCTTGCCGGCTCCGAAACAATACGCGAGAGTGCCGGAGGTGCTTTGCGACTCGTTGAGATACGGCGTGAGGTAGATGTCTGCGGCACCGATGAATTCGCAGAGTTCCGTATTTTCGACATACCGGTTTACAAACATCACATTCCGTTCCACGCCGAGGTCGCGCGCCAACTGTTCGAGAGACCGCCTGTGGTTTTCTCCATCGCGACGCACTTGATGGGGATGTGAAGCGCCTAGAATAATGTAAACGATATCCGGGTGCTCTAGGGCAATTTCCGGCAACGCCCGCAGTGCATACTCGATCCCCTTGCCGGGCGAGAGAAGCCCGAAGGTGAGAAGCACAGGCCGCCCGGCCACGCCAAAGTGGTCTTTGTAAAAATTCGGATCCGCAAACGGGATGTCAGGTATGCCATGGGGGATGACGGAGATTTTGTCATCAGAGACCCCGTGGATATCGCGGAGCATTTCCGCTCCATGATTCGTCATCACAACGAGCTTGCCGGAGCATTCTATAACCTCTGAAAAAGCCCGGCGCTGCTCGGCAGTGGGATCAGCAAGCACAGTGTGAAGGGTTGTGACTACCGGCATGCGGGCGCGGCGAAGAAGATTTGTGATATGTCCACCGGCCGGACCGCCGAAGATGCCGAATTCATGTTGCACGCAGAGCACATCAGCATGAGAGAGGTTTAAAAAATCCGCC
>JAPLTI010000224.1 GCA_026398285.1 Verrucomicrobiota bacterium | reverse complement strand
AACCGCTCGCAAGGCCGAAAGGTCATTGTTTCCACCAATGTCGCCGAGACATCGCTGACGATCGATGGCGTGACACTCGTGGTGGACTCTGGCCTCGCCCGCGTGGCGCGTTACGACCCGAATCGCGGAATCAATACGCTTCTCATCGAAAAAATCAGCGCCGCCTCCGCAGCCCAGCGCGCAGGCCGCGCGGGGCGCACCGCGCCGGGCCTCTGCGTGCGCCTCTGGACTGAGCGCGACCACACACGCCGTCCGCTCCGCGAACTCTCCGAAATCAAACGCCTCGACCTCGCCGAAACCCTCCTGAGCCTTAAGGCAGCCGGGGTGGGGGATTTGCGGACATTCCGTTGGATCGAGCCACCCGAGGTTCAGGCGCTCGAACGCGCGGAGACCCTTCTTCGCGATTTGGGCGCTCTGGATTCCGTTGGTGACATCACCAAGATCGGTCGCCGGATGTTGAATTTCCCGGTCCATCCCCGCTATGCCCGCATGTTCATCGCTGCCGAGGAGCTTGGCTGCGTGCGTTCAGCGGCCCTCATCGCCGCGCTCACCCAGACCCGCTCGATGCTTCTGAGGGTGGATAAAAAAACAGAGGACGAACGCGCCGAAATTTTCAGTGGTGGCACCTCCGACTTTCTTGTCCTCATGCGCGTCTTCGAGTGGGCGCGGTCGCGAGATTTTCGAATGAACGAATGCCGCACTCTTGGCATCCACTCCGACTCCGCCCGGCAGGTGGCAAAGCTTTTTGAGCAGTTCCTCGACATAGCCCACGCCGAGGCTCTGCTTCTTGAGGATACACCTCCCAATGACTCAGACATCGCCAAGTGCGTGTTGGCGGGATTTGCCGATCAAGTCGCCGTGCGCCGTGGCACAGGCACACTCGTCTGCGACATCGTCCATGGCCGCAGGGGGCTTCTTTCGCGCCAGAGTGTTGCCAGCGGAAGTTCCCTCCTTGTCGCCTCAGAAATCGCTGAAATCGAAGGCCGTGACGGCGATGCCCGCGTTCTGCTGAGCCTCGCCACAGAAATCCAAGAAGCCTGGCTCCGCGAAATGTTCCCACAGGATTTCTCGGAAAAGGCGGATCATTTTTTCGACAAAAGCCAGAACCGCGTTGTTGTGCGGCGGGCGAAGGTCTTTCGCGACCTGATCCTTGAGAATCGCGACCGTGACGCCGAACCTGGTCCAGCTGCGTCTTCATGCCTTGCTGAACAGGTCATGGAAAGCAACCTCCGCTTGAATGCCTGGGATGATGCCGTTGAGCAATGGCTTCACCGCGTCAATTTCCTTACGCGCCTCTGCCCTGAGCAAAATCTTCCTTCTATGGGCGAGGACGAGCGGCACCATATCATTCTCTTGGTCTGTGACGGTGCGGTTTGCTACCGCGACATCAAAGACGCGCAGGTGTTACCCCATGCAAAATCGCTCCTCACTTGGGATCAGCAGCAGTTCGTCGAAAAACACGCCCCCGAGCGGATCGAGCTTCCCGGTGGACGCCGCGCGAAGGTGACTTATGCCGAGACTGCGGATCCGTTTCTCTCGGCCAGGATTCAGGATTTCTATGGTGTGACGGACGACATCAAAATCGCCCTGGGGCGGCATGCGCTCACTCTCCACATCCTTGCCCCCAGCCATCGACCTGTTCAAGTGACGCGCAGCCTCAAATCTTTTTGGACTGAAACCTATCCCGGCCTGAAGCAACAGCTCCAGCGCCAGTATCCGAAGCACGAGTGGCGGTGAGGTCAGTTGCCGAGCAGACTTTGAGTTGCCGCCATGACTCCCGAGCCTCTGGATTCGATGAGGGTTTCATGCTCTGGCAGCCTTGGAAGCACACCCCTCTGGAGGATAGTTAAACCGATAACACTGCATGCGCTACTTGGATCCCAAGAACGACCTGACCTTCAAGAAGGTGTTTGGTCAGCATCCGCATCTTCTTAAGAGTTTTCTCAACGCGCTGCTGCCTCTGGAGCCTGATGCCCAGATTGAGGAATTGGAATATCTTCCCAGCGAGTTGGTCCCCGAAATTCCGGAGGTGCGCAACAGCATCGTGGATGTGCGCTGTGTGGATCAGAAAAAACGGCAATTCATCGTCGAGATGCAGATGCTTTGGACCGATAGCTTCATGAACCGGGTGCTATTCAACGCGTCGAAGGCGTATGTGAAGCAATTGAAGACCGGTCAAGAATACCACCTGCTCCAGCCCGTCTATTCACTCAACCTTGTCGATGACACATTCATCAAGGACAGTCCCGAGTGGTATCATCACTATCGGATTGTTCACGCCCTCGATACAGACCGCCAGATCGAGGGGCTGGAATTCGTCTTTGTCGAGTTGCCGAAGTTTCGCCCTCAAACGATGCCTGAGAAGCGTCTTCAAGTCCTTTGGCTGCGGTATCTCACCGAAGTCGGCGAGAAGTCTGCGGAGGTTTCAGGCGACCTACTCGCACAGCAGGAAGTGCGCGAGGCGGTGGAGTATGTCAAGGAATCGGGATTCAGCGAGGGCGAGCTGGCCGCCTATGACAAATACTGGGACGGCGTGAGCGTCGAGCGCACGCTCCTCGCCGACGCTATCGCCGAAGGCGAAGCCAAGGGACGCACAGAAGGACGTGCCGAGGGCAAGCTACTCGGGCAACAAGTGGCGGTTCTCAAAATGTTGCGCAAGGGACTCGGAGTTCAAGAGGTCGCCGATCTGCTTGAGATCGAGGCCGAAGAAGTTCTCCGGCTTTCGAGATTGCTCGCGGAGTTCGGCCCCGCTGCCGAAGAGCATTGCGCCCTCTGAGATTCGGAAAAATTACAAAATCGTCGAGAGACGAGAGACCAGCGTCGAGAGCCTTTGTAGCGGTGTGTCTATGACCACCGACTCCTCCTGATGCTCGCATAGCACCTCTTTGTAGCGGCGTGTCTATGACCGCCGACTCCAGAGCGCCTCTCCAATCGGATCGGAGACGCATCCATCCAGAAAAATGCTTGGCTCAAAATGCCCACGGGGCGTCGATTTTTGAGGTTGCTTTTTCCTGCGATCTCTTGGCGTTCACTCGTCCCTCGTCACCACCACCCCATCACGCCGTAGCCGCGCAGCAAACAGGCGGACTCGTAACGCCGGAGTCGCGTAGCGCGTAGGCGGATCACGCCCTGCACTCGACCCTCGACCCTCGCCAGCTCGTCACGCCGTAGTCGCGCAGCGCGAAGGCGGACCACTCACCCCCACTTTTCGACCGTTCGGCAGGCGAATTCAACCGCTCGTTGAAATTATGATTGTCTGCTAATAGTTGCAGAATATAGCTTCCTCGCCGTCATGAAAAACATCCATCGCATCCTCCTCGTTCCAACATTCGCAGCCATTTCAGGTTTGCTCATTCCATCGACATCTTACTCCGCCGTTAAACCCACCGAAGAAGAGGGACCTGTTCTTCCTGAGATTTGGGTCAAGGCTGGCCCGCGCGAGCGGCTCAAGGCCACAAGAGCCGCAGAGCTTGACGCCGACCGCCTTCTCGCCGAGCGCATCTATGGGCTTCAAGTCGATTCCGAGACCACAGTTCAAGACCTGGCTGCGGGCGATGACAAAATCGCTGGCGCCGTTTCTGCAACGCTCGTCGGCTCTATTACCACCGAGGCCCCCGAATACCTGCCCGACGGCCGTGTTCAAGTCGTCCGCGCCGTCAAGATTCGCGAGGTCATCGACACGCTCAACCGCGTCATCAAAGGCAAGCGCCTTGAGGACGGCTCGCTGGTTACCACCTCCGACAATACAAAAACCAACCGCACCACCAACGACAAGATCATCGATGTCATGGGCAATGCTGCAATTCCCGGCTCCGAGGGACATCAGAAAATCATGGCCAAGCGCGCCGCAGAG
>JAPLTI010000117.1 GCA_026398285.1 Verrucomicrobiota bacterium | reverse complement strand
GCCGGCGTGGAAGTGATTTTTTCTCCATCACGCCCGTAAACGTAGAAGGAGTCCATCGCGACATCCATCTCGGTCGTGATGCGGGAAATCTCGATACGAAGCCCGCAGTCGCCCATAGCCCGCAGGAGGTCGTAGAGAAGACCGAGGCGGTCCGGGGTTTGAATGTCGATGAGCGTGTAGACCGGGTGGGACTCGTTGTCGATTTTGATGAGCGTAGGCAGGTCGAACTCTTGCGAAAGCCGGTAGGTGAGCAGGCGCGTCTCCTTGCTCAGCAACGGACGGAAATCATAGTCCTCGTGGTGCAGCGCCTCGGCGAGGTGCTTCTCCACGGCGACGATGTCGCGCGGGCTGGTAATCGGCATGAGGTTCGTCCCGGCCACGCGGAAGATATCGAGGGCGAGGCTGTCCGTGCGCGTGAAAATATCGGCGCTCAGGATGTTTAATCGCACCGAAAGGAACGCCCCGGCGATGCGCTCCAGGAGGCGCGGGCGGTCCCAACCGCAGACCCACACTTCGGTGTAGCCTTTTTCCGGGCGCGGAATCCATTTGAATACAGGAACGAGTGCCGTGTCGTCGTCGGCATTCCGGTTCTCGAAGAATTGCCGGAACAGGCGCATGTGATCGGCTATTTCGAGCGACTCATACATTTGAAAATACCGCATCGGCATGAACTGGAAGTGGGCATCCGCCTCGTCACGAAATCCATCACCGATAATCTCGATCACCATGCTTCTCTGCGCCTGACGGTCACGGCGGCTCTGCTCCATGGCATCGACACCGCCTTCGAGCCATTGGCCCGCCCGGCGGTAGAGAGTCCAGACGAGACCCTCTTTCCAATCGGACCAATTCTGGTCGCTGGTGCCCATGCCGTCAGCAAGCGTGAGCAGCATGAGGGCATCGAGATTTTTCCTATTGCGGATGATGCGGCCGAACTCCTCGATCGTGGCTGAATCCTCCAGATTCCGGCTTTGAGCCATCTTGGAGAGAACATAGTGCGAATCCACCAGCGTCAGGAGCATACGACGGCGGTCGGGCGTGAGCTGAAGCCGACGCGCGACCTTGTGGGCGAGCACAGCTCCGGTCTCTTCGTGGTGGCGCGTGTTGGCCGCTTTCCCGACATCATGGAGCAAAATCGAGAGATAAAGAATCGAGGGGTCTTCGAGCTTCTGAAAAATCTGTCTGTAGCCAGCAAGTTTTTTTTCCGCCGCAAAGAGAACGCCATCGAGCTTCTCGATACAGACGAGCGTGTGCTCATCTGCCGTGTAGCGGTGGAAAAACTCGTGCTGAACGAGGCAGTCCAGCGCGCCGAACTCGGGGATGTAACGACCCAGGACACCGAGATCATGCATGAGGCGCAGAGTCCGGCCTACTTCGCCCTTGCGGGAGAGAATAGCGAAGAAGGTCTCGCGCGCGGCGATGGAGTATTGGAAAGTGCGGTCGATGAGATGCAGACGGCGGCGGATAAGATCCACAAGCTCGGGGTGGAATTCGAGTTGGCGGACCTGGGCGTGGTGGAAGGCCCGCATGAGCCGATAGGGGTCGTCGTTGAAAATCTCGCGTGACTCGGGTTCGAGCTTGCCATTTCGAATGATGAACCGATCGAGTTTCTCAGGCTTCTGTCGAACGCCAAAGAGGCTGAGAATGCCTGTGGGGCGGGCATCAGGAATGGCCTCCATTTTCCGGAGGGCCGCCTCGGTCACCAAGTAGATCGTCCGCGCATGGCCATAGTAGTCGCGCATGAAGGCCTCGACCTTGCGGAGAATGTTTTTCTGGGGATAGCTGAATTCATTGGCCACCCGCCCCTGGAGCTGGAGGGTGAGGACATCGGCCGAGCGGCCATTCAGGTATTGCATGGCGGCGCGAGTGCGCAGCATGAAGTCATAACTTTTCTCAAGCCGGCGCCGGTCGCCATCGCGAAGAACCTTGGCCTCGACAAGCTTCGCGGTGGTGTTGACCCCGAGCCTGAATTGAGAAATCCAGAGCAGACTCTGGTAATCACGCAGGCTGCCCGTGCCACTCTTGATATTCGGCTCCTGCATGAAGACGGTGCGACCGTATTTGACGCGCAGCTCGGCTTGGTTCGCCAAGCGCCAAGCAGTGTAATTGTCCGCATGGCCGCGCACGCACTCGTCCTGAAAGCGCTCCTTGAAGCGGTTGAAAATCTCCCGTTCGCCGGCGAGAAAGCGGCACTCCAACATCGAGGTTTTTGTGATCGGATCGTCGTTGCATTTCTCCACGGCCTCGCTGATCGATCGCGTCGCGTGTCCAACCTTGAATCCAATGTCCCAGAGGGCCACGAGCGTCTGGCGGATGACTTCCTCCACCTCTTTGTCCACTGTGTTTTTATTCTGTAGGAACAGAATATCCACATCGCTCATCGGCGTGAGTTCGCGACGGCCGTAGCCTCCAAAGGCCGCGACCGTCAATCGACCGGCGAGGGATTTTTTCGCCACGCGGCGCACGACATCATCGAAAAGCTCGCGGAACAGGATATCGACCATGTCCGAGCGCTGACGGGCAATCTCACGCCCGCCGCCACCGGCATCGTGCCAGGAACGCAGGCGCTCCTCTTCCTCCTTGCGGAAGTTTTTAAAGAGGATGACCGGATCGCTGTTTCCGGCGCGGGCACTCTTGGAGAGTTCGAGGGCGGAATTTTCGAGCGTGTGCGGTTCGGGAGGCTGACTCATGGCGCGGGCGGACGGATGACGATTTCGACGCGGCGGTTGATTTGTTGCTCCTCGATGCTTCCTGTCGCGGGCGCCACAAGCCGCGACTCACCAAATCCACGCGTTTCGATGGAATCTGCAGGGATGCCCATCGAGGAGATCAGCCATTCCTTCACGGTCTGCGCACGGAGTTCGCTGAGGCGGAGGTTGTAGTCATCCGGCCCGAACGAATCACTGTGGCCTTCGATGAGGAAACGCGAGCGCGGGGTGCGGAGAAGGAGCTGGCCAAGCTTTTGCATGCTTGAGATAGCCCCGGGCTGGAGGCGGTAGGCGTCATATTCAAAAAGCAAATCTCCCGGTAGCAGGATCGGAGCCGTCTCGGGCGAGAGCGGACCGGTCTGCGCGAGAAGCTCATCAAGATTTGTGAAGCCGCGTCCATCGCTCGACTGGGCGGACAGGCTTTTACCCGCTTGCGCGGCAGCCACCGGCTGGGGCAGTGACGCCAGAGGGTCGCTTTTCAATGCGGGCATTTCCTTGAGCATGTCCTCCAATGGAGCATCCGCAGCCATAGGCAGGGAGCTTGGAATCGGCACACCCTGATTGACCGCATCACCCAACACGGGCTTTTCATTCAGGATCGCCGTGTCCAATCGCGGAGGATTTTTTGCATCCGGGGCCTCGGAAACAATCTTCTCCGAAGAAAAGCTCTCCGCAGGCAATTGAAAGGCTACCGGCGCCACACGGGCCTTGGCTGCCTCCTCGCGCTCAGGCTCCAAGAGGCGCGGATCGATCTCCACCCGCTCCACCTGAAATGTGCGCGGAACAATTTTTTCGTAAAACTCCTCACTCATCCGCTCCACCGGAAAATGACGGGACCAATTCCAAAAAAGCAGATGCAGCAAAATCGACGCAATCAACGCCGGCCAAAGCCAACGCCCCCACGCATCGCGATTGGCCACTGGTTCCTGCTTGGCAAAGCTCCCCCGACGGTTCATTGCAGGCAAACTACAGACGTCGGCGCTGGATTTCCATCACAGAAACAGGGTGCGAGCCTTGCACGGATTCTGTTAGAGCATTTGTAACTCTATTTTTATGAAAACGAAAAACCTCCTCGAAATTCTTGCCACGCCCAGTCCTTCGGGATGGGAGAAAGACGGTCAGCGCCTTTGGATCAAAAATGTGACTCCGCATGCGGACAGGGTTGATTCGGATCCGCACGGAAATGCTTGGGCGGTCTTGGAGGGGGCAGATGCCAAGGCTCCGAGGGTCATGCTAGAGGCTCATGCAGATGAGATTGGATTTATTGTGAGGCATATTGATGACAAGGGCTTTCTGGCTGTCGGACCAATCGGAGGTTCCGACCGCACGCTGGCTTCGGCGCGGCGGATCAGGCTTTTTGGCTCCAAAGGAATTGTGCAGGGAGTCATCGGCAACACGGCGATTCACTTGCGCGATACTTCGAAAGACAAACCCGCCGAGTGGAGGGAACTCTTCATCGATGTCGGGGCGTCTTCGGCGAAGGATGTGGAAAAACTCGGAATCCGTGTCGGAACTCCGGCTGTTTTTGTCGATGATGCGATCGAGTTTTCTGATGGCCTCATCGTCGGGCGGGCTTTGGACAACCGGATCGGTGGGTTCATTCTGGCGAATATTCTCGCCGACCTCCATGCAGACAAAAAACGGCCACACGCTTCGACCTATGCCGTTAATGCCGTGCAAGAGGAAATCGGTTGCCGGGGCGCCCAGATGGCGGCGCACCGCATCAGGCCATCCGTCGCGATTGTTTTTGATGTCACGCACGCAACTGACACGCCGGGCATCAATGTGAAGGAACACGGTCTGGTCGAACTCGGCAAAGGCCCGACCATTTCGCACGGCGCGGCGAACCATCCGCTCGTCATGCAGCGCCTCATCGAAGTTGCCGAGAAACACAAAATCCCGCTCCAGCACGAGGCCGTCTCGCGCAGCACGAGCACGGATGCCGATGTGATCTACACAAGCCGCGATGGCGTCGCCTGCGGGCTTATTTCGGTGCCGCTTCGCTACATGCACTCACCGGTGGAAATGATCTCCCTCGAGGATGCAAAAAACGCGGCGAAACTGGCGGCGGCATTCATTCGCAGCATTCAAAAAACCGACACCTTCCGCATGCTGGATTGAGGCCGAGCATTTGACGGCGGGCCGAATCAGGGCCACAGAGAAGTATGATGTTCTGGGAACACCATACGGACCCCCTCGCCTCCGGGCGGGTTTTTGCGGGCCGGGTCTTTCAGCAATTTCTGCTGGGCCTGGCGCTGGTCCTCTTTGCTATCGGCGTGGGATTGGCCGGATACATGTGGATTGGAAACCTGAACTGGGTGGATGCTTTTCTGGAGAGTTGCATGCTTCTGAGTGGCGCGGGACCGCTTTACACCGAACGCGACTCGTCCAATGCGCTGAAGATTTTTTCGTCTCTTTACTGCCTCTTTGGAACACTGGTCGTGGTAGTCACGGTCGGCCTTCTCGCCACGCCGGTCGTGCACCGGATTTTACACCGCGTTCATTTCAACCATTCCAAGCACCCCTGAGCACTCATAGTGCGGCCTGCATTTCGGCAGCAATAGCGCGGAGGGACTCCAGAGGCGATGGAGCGCCGGTGATCGGGCGGCCGACAACCAGATAGTCCGCTCCAGCGCGCACGGCATCACCCGGGGTCATGATGCGCTTTTGATCGCCGACATCGCTTCCAGCCGGGCGCACACCAGGTGTGACAATGACGAGAGTGCTACCGAATTTTTCGCGCAGCGGGCGGATTTCGCGAGGACTGGCCACGATGCCGCGCAGGCCGCATTGCAGGCCCATTCCCGCAAGGTGGAGAACCTGGTCTTCGGCGATGCGGGGAACTCCGACGGCGCGAAGGGACTCGTCGTCCATACTGGTGAGAACACTCACGCCAAGGACGAGGGTCTTGGATTCTTTTGCTGCCGCGACCGACTCGGAAACCATCTGCGGACCGCCGCAGAGGTGAATGGTCGTCATATCCACACCCAAGCGAACGGCGGAATGAACGGCTTCACGGGCAGTATTGGGAATGTCGTGAAACTTGAGATCGAGAAAAATCCGCGCGCCGGTGGATTGAAGCTTCGAGACGATCGAGGGTCCTTCGGCCGTGAAAAGCTGAAGTCCGATTTTAAAGAGGCAGCCCTCGCCGGCGAGGGGTTCGACAAGGCGGAGAGCAGAGGATGCGTCGGGAGCGTCCACTGCAACGATGATTTTTTCTTTGGCGGATGCGGTCATTCGCGGATAGTTCGAACGCGCATGACAATTGACGCCCCAGCCAAAGTCAACCTCACGCTCCACGTGCTGGGGCGACGCGAAGACGGATTCCACGAGATCGAAACCCTCATGGCGCCGATCAGTCTGACTGACCGGCTGGAGATCAACTTGCGAGCCGACCACGACATTTGCCTCACCTGCTCTGACCCAAGCGTGCCGTCGGACGCTTCGAACCTCGCCCACAAAGCGGCCGAGGCTTTTGCCAAGCACACAGGACTGGAGTTCGGCGTTGATATCCATATTGAAAAAAACATTCCACATGGAGCTGGGCTTGGCGGCGGCAGCAGCGATGCGGCGGCGGTGCTTATAGCGCTCGACCGTCTGCTCACGACAAAAATCCCGCCGAAGGAACTCGAGGGGATTGCCGCAACGCTGGGATCGGACATTCCGTTTTTCATTCGCAGCCAGCCAGCAATCTGCCGTGGTCGGGGCGAGATCATCGAACCTTTAGACGGACTGCCCTCGGCGGATATCCTGCTAGTGAAGCCGCCGTTTCCGATTCCCACCCCCTGGGCGTATCAGGCTTGGGCCAACTCGGAAAAACCCTCAGCAACTTTTCAACAATTTCACGGTTCCATTCCTTTGGTGAACGATCTCGAGGCCCCTGTGTTCTCCAAATATCTCCTCCTGCCCGTGCTAAAATCGGCCCTGCGAAAGCGTCCGGATGTTTCAGCCGCCATGATGTCTGGCTCAGGGTCGACGATTTTTGCCATCCTTCGCGATTCTGCCGAAGGGCTTGAGGAGTGGATTCGCAGCGAATTCGGGGAATCTTTTCAAACCTTCCGCGCGCGCCTGATCACGGGTGGCGGAAACATTTTCTAATGCCACCCGACGACGCCGAACTCATGCAGCGCACGGCGGTTGGTGACGAGCGCGCTTTTGAGGAACTGATCGATCGGCATCAATCGCTGGTTATCGGCACGATTGCCAAAATGCTTGGGGATGCCAGTGCAGCTGAGGATTTGGCGCAGCAGGTTTTCATCCGTGTCTGGCAGGCTGCTCCGCGTTACGCGGCCACCGCGAAGTTTACGACCTGGTTGCTGACGATCACCCGCAATCTTGTCTTCAACGAAACGCGGCGGCGCAGCCGAGCACGGCTTCTCCCATTGGAGCAGGAAGATGGAACGCCGCGCGAGATTCACGATGTCGGTTCCGTGGAACCCGGACATAAGCTTCAGGAAAAGGAATTGCAGGACGCCATCGAAATGGCGATCGCTTCATTGCCCGAGCAGCAACGCTTGGCCCTGATTCTCCGCCGCTACGAAGAGATGCCCTACGAAGATATAGCCGCCGTTTTGGAAACGACGGTTCCCTCCGTAAAAAGCCTGCTCTTTCGTGCCCGCGAGGAGTTGCGCTCCAAGCTGGAAAGGTTTCTGGACGGATCTTTCTAGCTGCGGCCGATGCTGGTGTAGCGGAAGCCGGCAGCGCGAACGGTCTCAGGAGCAAGGATATTGCGTCCGTCGAAGATGAGCGGCGTGTGCATGACCTTGCGGAGCTCGGAGAGATCGACCTTGGTGAATTCCTTCCACTCGGTGGCGATGATGAGCGCCTCGGCTCCCGTAGCGGCTTCGAGCGGCGAATTCGCCACGCGGGCTCCGTCGATAAGTTTGAACTCAAGGGCTTTTTCGGTGCCTTTTGGATCGTAGACCGTCACTTCGGCTCCCTCCGACACGAGGTCGCGGACGACATCGATCGCAACAGACGAGCGCACATCGTCGGTGTCTGGCTTGAAGGTGAGTCCCCAGACAGCGACTTTTTTATCCTTCAGAACCCAAAGGGCTTCGCGAATCTTGTCGAGGAAGCGCTCGCGTTGGCTGAAGTTGATTTTTTCGACCTCTTTGAGGAGTGTGAACGGAACGCCCAAATCTTCGCTGATGGCAATAAAGGCGGCTATGTCCTTCGGGAAGCAGGATCCACCATAGCCGATGCCGGCATTAAGGAAATTGCGACCGATGCGGCGGTCCATACCGATGCCATCGGCAACCTTCTCGACATCCGCTCCGCTGGCTTCGCAGATGCGTGCGACTGCGTTGATGTAAGAAATTTTGAGCGCGAGGAAGGAATTCGCGGCATGTTTGATCAACTCGGCGGAGTTGATATCCGTCACAAGCACGGGGGCCATGAAAGGCTCATAAATTTTCTGCATGAGAGCGACGGCACGCTCGCTGTTTCCGCCGATAACGATGCGGTCGGGCTTCATGAGGTCGGGCACGGCGCAGCCTTCGCGCAGGAACTCGGGATTGCTCACCACATCAAATTCGGCACCGGTTTTGTTGTAGCGGCGGATCGTGTCGGCGACCTTCTCGCCGGTTTTGACCGGGACGGTGCTCTTGTCCACGATGACGCGGTATTGACCCTGCTTGAGAACTGCGGCGATCTCGCGGGCGACCTTCTCGATGTAGGAGAGATCCACGCTGCCATCGGCTTGCGGCGGTGTGGGAACGGCGATGAACACCACATCGGAGTTATCCACGCCCTCCTCGGTGCTCGTGGTGAAATGGAGACGCTTGGCAGCGACATTGCGATGAATCAACTCCTCAAGGCCAGGTTCGTAGATTGGAACTTTTCCGGCGAGCAGCTGCTGGACTTTTTTCTCATTGTTGTCCACGCAGGTGACCGTGTGGCCGACTTCAGCGAAGCAGGCACCTGAGACCAATCCGACGTATCCTGAACCAATAATGCAGAGTTTCATGTGTTGTTTATATGTATGGAAAATCAATTGACCGCGCCGGCGGGCTGATCCGTCGGGCCCGGGCTGAAACCGAAGGGTAGGCTGATCTGAGGCGCATCCTTGAGCGTCATCATCAAAAGAAAACCGACTTCTTGATCGCCACCTTCGTTGTCACGGACTTCAGCGCCGATGGAGGCCACCCAACTCGTGAGGTCGCGGTTGATGAAATAGCGCTGGTATTGCATGACCTGCGATTCGAATTCGTATTGCTCGTAAAGGCTCACACTCCAGTTGTCATTGATGCGCCAGTAGGCGTAGAAGTCGAGTTGACTGTTGTCGGTGAAATTCGGATTTCCATCGATATAACGGTGGCCGATTGAGAAGCGGACATCACGCGCAGGCATGAAGCTCAAGTTTGTATTCACCTCCGTGAAGCCTTCCGTGACCAGCGGAATCTGGGAGGCCACCGAGAGGGCGCTCCAAGGAACGGGATTAAATTGAACGACATTGAAGAAGTTCGAGATCGGGGCATCCGAGTAGGGGTTGTCGAAATTCACATCCGCAAAGGTGTTGAGGGAAAACCACTGGTAGGTGGCGTTGTTGCGACGGGTCTGTAGGCGCTGGCCGACGCCGAGGCGCGTGATGTTCCAGGTGTCGAGCGAGTCGATGGCAGTGAATTGCGGAAAATCAATTGGCAAGAGCTGCGTGGACTGCACAACGCGGTCGAACTGGTAGATATCTTCAGGACTCTCACCCATGTTGTAAACGCCCGAATAGTTCAAATAAGGTTCGACCACATGTCGCAGGCCATCAAGCCCGAGCCAGCGGCTCTGCACTTGCTCGAAGGCGCGTGAGATTTTTGTGGAAACAGTGAGGCCGTAGTTGGCAATCGGGCGGAAGACGCCGCCCTTGTTTTCCAGTGTCGGCGAGGGATTATTGAGCGGATTGCTGTTGTCGGTTTCTTCCAGGGTTGTGACTTCGCCCGTGATGGGATCGATCGCCGTATTTCCGGTGGATGGACTGGCAAACGATCCGCTCTGGCTGTAGTAGGTGCCTCGGATACCGACCTTCGGGGTGACGGTGAGCCAGCCAAGCAAATTCGAGGGGAGCGACCATTGGTGAAATGTATCGAAGCGCGTGGCTGAGTAGTCGGGAAATTCTGTTTCTCCAAAGGAAGGGGTATTGGAAAACGCGCGCCGCAGCGAGGCTACGCCGGTCTCGCCGTCATACTGCACCGGGAGACCGAAGAAGGGCTGCTGTTTGAAATCAAAAACAAACTCGGGCTTGCGCTCGGTGACATCCTGGAAATCGTTCACCTGCCAGCGGCCGAGCAGCGTGAGCGTGTAAACTTCATCCCATTTTGTCAGCGAGAGAGAATTGTCCGGCTGCGGGTCGGTGGCGAATTCCTTGCGATAGAAGTCCTCAAGAAAATCGACATCGCTGAGCACATTGATGTCTGCCGTTCCGTAGATGTCATCGGCAAGGAAAAGCCGTTGCTGGAAAGCGACGCGGTAGCGGTTCGTGGTCTTGGTTTCCGCCGGTTCGCCAGGGGCCTCCACGGAAGTCACATTCTGCGTCTCAAAAACATAGTCACTGCG
>JAPLTI010000181.1 GCA_026398285.1 Verrucomicrobiota bacterium | reverse complement strand
AGTCTCTACGAAAAGCGCGCTTTCTCATTCCTGAGCGATCTGGTGGTCGATCGCATCGCTTCCAAAAAATGCGCACCAATCCGCACGGCGGTGGATGACCAGATCATCTGGGGACGCTGCCCGATCCGCATCGACCTCGCCGGTGGCTGGACCGACACGCCTCCGTATTGCCTGAAACGCGGCGGCGCGGTGGTGAATGTTGCGCTCGATCTCAATGGCCAGCCGCCCGTGCAGGTCTTCGCCCGCGTGCCGCTGCACCGCGAAATCGTGATCCGATCCATCGACCTCGGAGCCGAAACGCGCATCCGCACCTTCGAGGAATTGGAAGACTTCACGCATGTCGGAGCCGAGTTTTCTCTCGCGAAGGCCGCTCTCGCGCTCGCCGGCTTCCACCCGCGCTTCACCGCCCACACCCGTGCGGGGTCTCTCGATGACCTCCTCGGCGAGTTCGGCGGCGGCCTTGAAATCTCCCTGCTCGCCGCCACGCCGAAAGGCTCCGGTCTCGGCACCAGCAGCATCCTCGCCGCCACACTTCTGGGCACACTCTCCGAAGTCTGCGGCTTGGGCTGGGATCACGAGGAAATCTGCTCACGCACTCTCGCGCTGGAGCAACTCCTCACAACCGGCGGCGGATGGCAGGACCAGGCGGGTGGAATCCATCGCGGTCTGAAAATGATCGAATCCTCGCCCGGCTTCACCCAACGCGGTCTCGTGCGCTGGCTCCCCCAACACCTCTTCGGCCCGTCGAACACCAACGGCATGGCCCTTCTCTACTACACAGGCATCACTCGCGTCGCAAAGGGCATCCTCCGCGAGATCGTGCGTGGAATGTTTCTCAATCGCCCGGAAACGATGTCACGCCTCGACGAAATCTCCGCCCATGCTCGTGATTCGTTTGATATCCTGCAACGCGAGTCGTGGGATGGCCTCTGCAGTGTCGTGAGACGCACATGGGAACTCAACTGCGCCCTCGATGCCGGCACCAACCCGCCCGCCGTCCAGGACATCCTCAACCGCGTCTCCGATTGGACTGCCGCCGCAAAACTCCCCGGAGCAGGCGGCGGCGGCTACATCCTCTTCCTCGCAAAAGACGCTGAAGCCGCCTCACGCATCCGACAGGAACTCACTACCCGCCCGCCAAACCCAAGAGCCCGCTTCGTGCGAATGGATATCTCAGACACCGGCTTGCAAGTGACGCGCAGTTGATCCACTCCAAGCCTACCGTCCGGGCCATCCTCGGGCATGGCCCAAATATCAACTACAGTAAACGCGGAACAACTCTCAGACATCACCCCGCCCGCACGGTCGAGACGACCATGCCCCTCTCTGACGCTGCTCTGCGGCTGAATCTTGGGTCATGCGAGGACGACGACCCTCCAAATTTTTAACGGAGCGCCGACGTCCCCGTCGGCATAGGCGTCGGCGCTGTGCGGTCCGGTCTCAAGAAAATGGGCTCTGAATTGTTTTTGCTCAAAGCCCACTTGGGTAGGTCTCATCGACCTCGGCGACTCCATCGGCCTCCCAGATCGGTGTGCGCTCGAGGGGTTCGACGGCGCGGGTTTCATCGAAATGAAAAACCGCATCGAACTGCTCTGAGATACTTGCTGAGAAGTAGTGGCTCTCCCGCTCGGTTTCAGGTCGGTAGATAACTCCGATGGCTCTCTCGAGAAGCGGATGGTGGAGCAACTCAGCGGCGTCCTTGTGTTTTGAGAAATCCAGCCAGAAGCGTGGAATTTCGGTTTCGTGAAAGAGCTTTTCGCAGCTGTGGGCGAGGGCAGGGCGAATGGCTTTGCGTTCGGCTGGCGCGTCCCAATCCGAAGCTGCCGTTACTGTGCCGTTGTGCGTGGTAAAGCCGATCAGCACGGCCTCCCTGCCGAAGTGTTCCCTCGCGAGTTGGCCGATATTGAACTCGCCGCGATGGCCCATTTGAGTGGCGCGGGCGTCGCCGATATGGGAGTTGTGCGCCCAGACGACGATCTTTGCTTGGCCATGTAGAGCCTCCAGATGAGAGGAAATGGCCAGTAGGGTATTCATCATGTGCCGGTCGCGGAGATTCCAGGACTCGACATCGCCGCGTAGCATCGTGCGGTAGTAATTTTCAGCATCGGCAACGACGGTGGCATTCTGCTCCGCGCAGAAGTAGGCCTCCCCAGCGCGGTGGCCATCGAGTCCGAGCCAGGCTCCTTTTTTACGACGCAGATCGGCCAGAGCGGCGACCACATCGTCTTCGCAGCTTTTGGAGATTCCTGTGCCGGTGAAGAGGCCGTAACGCTTTGGGTCACCCCCAAAATGGTCGAAGCACGCGTAGCGATGCGAAAATGTGCGTGCCACTGCGGGATCGGTTTCACGCAGGTAGTCGAGGACGGCTTTCATCGATTCGTTGAGGCTGTAGAGGTCGAGGCCGTAGAAACCCACCTCGTTGCTTCCAGAGTCGAGGTTGCGGTCGCGGAGCCAACCTGCGAAGTCGAGCATATCGCTGTTTCTCCACATCCATTGCGGAAACCTTTTGAACCCGCTTAACGCATCCGCAGCGGCCGTGTCGCCATCCGAGCCGGTTACAAATTCATTTACCCTCCACGAGTCGGGCAGCGTTCGATGAGCGCGTCGTAGTCCGATGCATCGCCGGCCAGCGGATCCGCACTGCGCCGAATTGTTTCCACAGCGGAGTTCATACGACCTCCGACGGTTGAAGTTTCGCACCCTTCCGAAGAAGCTCGTAAACCGTGTCATCTGAAACTTGCGTGAAGTCGTCATACCATTGCCCGACGCCAAAGAAATCCTCCGGCATGACAAGGGCGACAAAATCCTCCACCAGCGCCTCCATTTCCCAGCGAACGGTGGGCGGAGCCACTGGCGTGGCCAGGATGATCCGCCCCACGCGCTGCTCGCGGAGCGCGCTGATTGCCACGCGCATGGTCGATCCCGTGGCGACACCGTCATCGACGAGGATGATGGTTTTTCCTTTCAGCGAAATCGGCTGCCGGTTCCCGCGATAGGTTGCCTCGCGGCGCATCAATTCTAGGGCTTCGCGTTTTTCCACCACCTCGAGCGAGTCGGGCGGAATGCGAAGGCTCTCGATGACGCTGCGGTTCAAAACACGCACGCCGCCACTGGCGATCGCGCCCATGGCAAGTTCCTCGTGTCCGGGCACGCCGAGTTTTCGGACGATCATGACATCCAGCGGCAGGTTGAGTGCACTCGCGATCTCATAGCCGATCGGCACGCCCCCACGAGGGAGCGCGAGAACGATTGTTTCCGGCCTGTTGGCATAGATCATGAGTTTGGCGGCGAGGATTCTCCCGGCCTCCTCGCGGTTTTGGAATCGCGCACTCATACTTCGACGACCTCCCTGTGTGTTTCTTGTTTGCGGGAATCCCGTGCGAGGTGGTTTTTGAACCACGATGCGGCGAGGCTTGCCACCCTTTCCAGGGCGCCTGGCTCTTCAAAAAGGTGTGTGGCGCCTGGGACAATGGAGAGTTTCTTGAGGCAGCGCAGGTGTTGACTGGCCTCCTTGTTTAAACGCACAACGGCATCGTCGCGCTCGCCCACGATCAGAAGCGTGGGTGCGGTGACATGTCGGAGGTGCTCGTAGGCCAAATCAGGGCGTCCGCCGCGAGAGACGACTGCGCTGATGCGGTCGCCGAGGATGGAGGCTGCCGCGATGGCCGCCGCTGCGCCTGTGCTGGCGCCGAAAAGGCCGATCGGCTGATCATGTGCGGCCGGATGGTCTTCCACCCACCTCACAGCGGTGATCAGGCGGTTGGTGAGCATTTCGATGTCGAAACGGAGTTGCCCATCGGCCGCGTCCCTTCTTTCTTCCTGACGGGTGAGGAGGTCCAGCAGGACGGTTCCGACCCCCGATTCATGGAGGATTGAGGCGACGAACTGGTTTCTCCGGCTGTGGCGGCTGCTGCCGCTCCCGTGGGCGAAGATCACGACCCCCGAGGCATTCGGTGGCATGATCCATTCGGCTTCGAGGTGCATGGAATCGACAGGTATTTGGACGATCCCGGAAAAGGTGTCCACGAGCCTGCCGCGGCTGTTTTTATGATGCGTGTTGAGCATGGTGTGTGTTTTTGAAAAGAGGCGGATTGTTTACGAGGCGAAGCCGAAGCGGTGTTTCACTTCGGCGTAGTCCATGTGCAGCGATCGGCTGATGAGTTCGGCGGCCACTCGGGTGGCGGCGACTTTCAGCAACCGGTCGAACTGATGAGGTTCGACGGGCACTCCGTCATGCATGATGGAGTGGATGCGGGCTCCGCTGGTGAGAAGTTGAACAAGGAATGTCTCTGCCTCGACAGGATCATCCGTGTGGTGGGTCTCCACGCGTTTGTTGTGTTCCGGAAAGACGGTGTAGTTGATTGCGAATTTGGCGAGCATTGGGTGAGTCATAGTTTCGACGGCACTCAATCCCCGCTTCGCTTTTCCGCCAATAAGGTCATCCCCCCATCGCATGCACAACCCTCACGGTTGAGCATGCGGAGCAGCGGCTCGAAGCCGATCCAAACATGAAAAAAACAACATCAAAAACAACGACAGCCCCCACCGAGCACATCCACATCGACCGGGATGATCGGGCCCGCACGAACGCGGGAAAGACAGTGAACAGCAAGGTTCGCAGCCAAGGTCGCACGCTGGCCGCCATGGAGCGTGCCGCCAGCATCGCCCGCACATTTCACGCCGAGGAGGCCAAATCATCCAACCAATAAAGAAACCGGCGGGCGTATCGGGATTTCCCTTAGGGATGTGGAGCGCAGCGGCTCAGGCCGTCTTCGCATTCACCCTATTACCCCGCCAATCCATCACTGCTACTAAGACACCCCGATGAAAAAAATCACTCTTTCGAAACGCCTCTCAACAACCTCTTCCCGTGAAGCCAAGCGGCCTCTCACGGCAGCCAGACGCAGCGCCTCCACGAACCAACCAACCAAGCCGAAGGCGGTCGCAACGATCCGACTCATGATCGTGGACGACCACACCTTCATCCGGGAGGCGCTGCGCTCACTGGTCGAATTGGATAAATCCATCGAGATCATCGGCGAGGCGGACAATGGCCGAAAGGCGGTAGACCTTGCCGTTGAGAAACGCCCGACCGTCCTCCTCATGGATATCGGAATGCCCCGCCTGAATGGCCTTGCAGCTGCCCGCCAGATCCGCCAACTCGCGCCGGATGTGCGAATCATCCTGCTCACCGCTTTCGGCACCGACCAATATATCCAGCAAGTCATCGATGGCGACATCCATGGCTACCTGCTCAAGGACTCGCCCTCGAATCTCATTACGCACGCCATCCACGAGGTGGCGAAGGGCAATACCTTCCACAGCCCAGCCATCTCACGCCGCATGCGGACGATTTATGATGAAGTTCCATCCGGCAACGGCCACAAGCCGGCGATAAAGCTCACCAGCCGCGAGGTGGAAGTGCTCCAACTCATCGCGGAGGGATCGGCTAACAAACAAGTCGCCGGAGAACTGAACATCAGCATCAAGACGGTCGAAAAACACCGCCAGAACCTCATGGACAAACTGCGCATCCACGATACGGCAAGCCTGACGCGATACGCGATCTCCTCCGGCGTCATCGATAACATGGTGCAAACTCTGCTGCCGATATGAGCAGTCCTGCTACCGGCGGGTCATGAGACCTGCCACACGCTCTCGGAGGGCCTCGACCGGAAGACTGGGCCCGATGAGAAGCAGCAGCGGCGCCTTGACGCGCGGCTCGCGGCCAACCGGAAACAAGCGTGTCTCGTCATCGGATCCGACTTTTTGGAAAACAAAAAACTCGCCTGGAGCGTCATTAAAAACGACGAGCCCCTTCGCTCGTAGGACCTCTTCAGGCAAGTCGCCCATGAGGGCATCGAACGCCTTTCTCTCCAGAATCTCCGGCAGTGGAATCTCACAGGAGGCGAAGTGGTGGGCTTCGTGTCCATGGGAGTCGTGCGGGTGGCTGTGGTGGGTGTCGTGTCCGCAACCACAACCCGCTGGATGCGAGTGGCCATGAGACTCTGAAGCGCTCTGCGAGATGCGCGCAAGGTCCTTGGCGAAGGAAACCGAATCCGTTCTCTTCCCCCTGACTCCGCATTCCTGCAGTGATTCCAAGACGGCTTCCATGCGCTCTGGCGCGACGGAATCCGCTCGCGATATGTGAATGTGAGAGGCTGTGCGGGCCTGCTCGCGCTCGAGGGCGTTGTGCCAAAACCGGCGCTGCCAGCGCTTGCCGTCGATGATCGAGAGCTGGACCGGGGGGCTGAATTTTTTCAAGGCGGGATCGAGCGCGAGGGATTCGATAAGCTGCGCGGAATCGGTGGTGCCATTGGTTTCCACGATCATTACCCTGCCGCTCTCGTGCCGGAACTCCCGCAGAGCCTCCAGCAATTCGTCTCTCGATCCACAACACACGCAGTCGCCGCTGAGCGCCTTCACCTCGGCGGCGAGATCGCTGAACTGCTCCGCATCGATGCGGGCGTTCTGATAATCATTGATGATCAGCTCCGGCGTCAGACCCTCCACCGCAAGCGATGGCATGAGATTTTTGAGAAAGGTTGTTTTTCCAGATCCGAGAAATCCGACAACAAGAACAAGTGGTGTCATCTGAACAAGCGCGATGCGGCGGCCATGCAGCCGGCTGGTGATTCCCTCCTCGAAGAAGCGATCAAAGAACC
>JAPLTI010000369.1 GCA_026398285.1 Verrucomicrobiota bacterium | reverse complement strand
CA
Source organism: Verrucomicrobiota bacterium (assembly GCA_026398285.1). Classification (GTDB taxonomy): domain Bacteria; phylum Verrucomicrobiota; class Verrucomicrobiia; order Chthoniobacterales; family Terrimicrobiaceae; genus UBA967. The sequence goes on along the minus strand of JAPLTI010000369.1, from coordinate 2,253 downwards.
CGGTTTCGACCCGTCTCATTCGCGGGCTGCAAGCCAGTCCCGGCAAGGATTCCACTCGCAGTGCCACCGTGGCCAAACGCCGACCGAGGCGGATTTGCGATGCGGTATCAAGATGCACTGTATCCACCAGTCCGAGATCGAGGGACCCGACGGTTGCCGTAAAGGGTATCCGCCCGGGCAAGCCCGCCTGCGCATCACGAACCGCGAACCAGCCCTCCTCCACGGCGGGGGTGTTTAACGTTCCCAGGGCTCGACGGGCAAGCTGCACCACCATGACGGGAAGTTCCGGTATTTGCAGATCGGCGCGAACGGCCTCGATCCAGGTGGCCATTCGATCGCCATAGGATGCCGCAGACTCGGGCATTACGGCATCCGCTTCCCCCTGATACCAAAGAATGCCCCGTAGGCGTCCTCCGGCGTGGTGGATGCGCTCCAGCATGGACCCATAGAGGGTTGCCGAGCCCTGCGCCTTGCCATCCGGACTCCACTGCGCCAGTGTCGTTCCGCCGTGCGCTGCGGGAATCAGCCCAACAGGCCGCCCGGTGGCGTCCGCCATCGCCTGTCCGAAGGCCAAGCCCAATCCCGCGCCTTGGTTGCGGGTTCGACTCGCCTCCTCGGCAAGGGCGGCATCGGTCCAATCCCGTTTCTCAACGGGCAAGCCCGGTCGCAAAAGTGCTTGATGCACCGGCGTGAAGCTCTCCCAATGCCGGTGAAGGGGCTCTTCCGCCCCGCTCCAGGCGCCTGCACTCGTGAAAGCCAGGACACGCGGATCCGAGGCAAGCGCCCCTGCCAAGAGACCGCAGCCTTCCATATTCGACTGTCCGGCCAGCACCCACACATCAAGATTCATTTTTTCGGAAGAAGTCATGCGATTTTCGGGGTGGGGGAGCCGATTCAAAAACTCCAATCCTTCAGGTGAACCGGTTGCCCGGACGCGATGGACGCGTTTGCCCCGGCGCCGATGGCTGTGCTTCTGGCTCCATGAATCGCCGAAGCAAAGATATTTAAGCTGTCCTCCTCCGGATAGATATCCGCCAATGCCGCGTCAAAAATTTTAAAGTCTCCCCCGCCATGCCCTTCGGCAATATTGGGGACCGTGACCTCAAACGCAGCCTTCTGGTGGGGCATGACAAAAATCCTGTATTCATCCGGCCATTCCACATCGCGCCCTTCATGCTTGCGCTGAAACTCGGCGGGGAGCCAAGGCGGGGAGGGTTTGGCATCGGTGATCTTGCTCTCCAGGCGTCCCTTTGTTCCATTGATGGCGAGATTCCAACCTTCGAATGGCACTGAGGCGTTCAAAGAGTAGTTGAGAATGCCTCCGTTGCGGTAACCGACCTGCACCGCCATGGTGTCGTGGATATCTACATCCTCTCCAAAAGGGCAATAATCACGAATGTATTCGCGCACACCCTTGACCCGATAACCCAATTCGCGGCTGAGCTCTTCGGTGCGGTCTTTGATGCAAACATCCGTATACCACTCGCACTCCTGGGAATGCGCGCAGGTTGAGCAGCGCTCGCCCTGGTAGGGGTTGTGGCCCGGACCGAAGAAGTTGCGTCTGCCTTGGGCAAAAACCGTTTGCGGAATATCGTCCATCCACCAGTTTGCCAGGTCGAAATGGTGGCAGGCCTTGGTGATCAGCAGGCCGCCGGATTCGCGCATGAGTCGATGCCAGCGCCGGAAGTAGCTTGCGCCATGGCCCTTGTAGTCAAGATACCATGTCAGGTCCATGGAAACCGGCCGACCGATGGTTCCGGCTTTGATGATTTCCCGAATTTTCGAGCACAGCGGGATGTGGCGGTAGTTGAACGCCATGAAGACCTTTTTGCCGCTGCGCCTCTCGGCCGCGACAATGGCATCCGCATCCTCGATTGTGGTGCAAAGGGGCTTCTCCGTGGCGACATGGCAGCCGGCTTCCAGGGCCTTCACGATATGCTCGCGGTGACAACTTTCGGGCGAGACGACAATCACCAGATCGGGCTTCACTTCGGCCAGCATGCGGTCGTAGTTGTCATAGACGGCGGCCGTGGTGCCGTAGGCGGCATTGACATCGCGACACCGATCGAGATTCAAGTCGCACAAGCCAACAAGCTGCGTGCATTCAGGATGTTGCTCGACAATGCTGGATAGCCAGCTGTGGGTGCGGTTCCCGATGCCAACAATAGCACATTTTTTTTTCATATTTTTACAACTCGAGCAGACGCATCAATCGAGCGGGCCGGGCGTTTCTCCAGGCGCGTGGTCATGAGG
>JAPLTI010000236.1 GCA_026398285.1 Verrucomicrobiota bacterium | reverse complement strand
TGTAGAGAGGCTTTCCGGTTTTCGCAAATTGCTCCTCGCTGTCCGCCAGCAACCCGTCGATCCAAGGCAGCAATTTTTTGGCGCAATGATCCGTGTTCAGAATGACAGGCACGCCATAAGCCTTTGCCGCCTGATCCGTGTAGATGGCACCTGCGATGCCGCCAAGCACAGGGCCCAGTTGATTGTCACCCTTCACTCCCTTGCCGATAAAAAACTGTGCGCCCCCGTTAGAGAACTGGATCATCATCGGCGAATTGAGTTCGCGTCCCGCAGCTAAGGCCGCATTGATGGAACTCGTTCCAATGCAATTTACCGCTGGCAGTGCAAAGCTCTCCGCCTTTGCGTAGTCCAGTAAAGATTTCACTTCATCCCCAAACAAAACACCTGCGCGAAATTTCGAATTATTCATGAAGGAAAAGTCTCTATCACGCGCGGTCTACGACCTGCAATTCAATACCCAACCTTTTTCTGACTTGTTGCCGAATTTTGAATCACGGAGTGGGCGACCAAATGGGAATAGTCAGATTTTTTGATCGAGTAGGCTCTATTGCTCACGCTTTCTCACCGGGACAATGCTCCGTCACGGCGTGACAACGCTCCGTCACGGTGTGACAAAGATACGAAGAAAAAATCCCGGCCGGAACGCCGACGTCCCCGTCGGCATCAGCGCCTGATAGCCATATTTCTACAGCAACTCCGCTAAATCAAATGCGTCAATACGCGGGACTGCCCTCTGTTTCAATCTGGCTCGTTTGAAGATTTCCACTCTGCACCCATGAGCGGGAGCGAGCGAGTCAAAGAGCACAGAGAATGAGTTGGTTGCAATGACACGAGTATTCGTTTTTTGCGTCATCCCCGACACTGCCTTCGGCATTCCTGTGAATCCTGGTCGAAAATCGGCCGCTTGCTGTGCACCGCGTGGTTGCCGAGATCCTTGATGATTTTTGCCTTTAAGAAAATCTCCTCCCCGGCCGTGTTTCGGAAAGTCGGCTCGTGTAGGAGCGCGTTCAGGCTGTCCTGATACGGCAAGCGCAGGGTGGCATCGTGTTTGTAGAGCCACGCCATCGCCATCTCCAGAGCGCGCCGGGAGTAGAAGCATGCCGCTCTTGGGTCGGAATAGGCCAAGCTCTCCGCTTTGGCGGCGGGTTCCAGCACTTCAGGCCATTCGGTGGCGAGGAAATGGAAGTTGCTCGTCATCGGTTTAATGCCTCCTCCGCTTCAGTCAGCACGGACATCATCTCGTCAAAAGAGAGCGGCTCGGCGAGGAACATCGGGCGCATCGCGAGGTAATCGCGACGCAGTTCGGCCATGCGAAATTCTGGCGGGTGCAATCGCAGTGTTCCCGGAACCGCCGATTCGTAGTGGGCCCAGCTTGAGGCAAAATAGCGACTCTTGTGCAAACGCACGCGCTCCAGCAAATCCAGCCGCTCCGCCGCAGTCCGTCCCGATGGATGCCGCCAGAGCGCGACGAAGTCCGAGAAGTGTCGTGCGTAGCGTGGTGGCTGGGCTTGTCGGCAGGGCGGTGGAATTCCGCGTGGAGGATTGTCGCCTTCTCCCAGAATGTCCGCTCGACCTCCAGCGCTACAACCTCCGCCTGAAAGTCTACGAACGCTTCCGGAGTCAACTCCGCCACCAGCGGAACGATTCGGTGCGTGCCCGTAGGGCGCTGGTCGGTGAGAGAGACGAATTCGATCTTCACGGCCGTTCGAATGTAGGGAAGCGGATTCGGGAGCGTGGTCGGGTAATCGAAATGGATCACCGGCGAATGCGACGCCTCCTCGAGTTCATAGCGCAACCAAGGGCGCCCGCCGGTTTTCCCGCCGAGTTGCCCAGAGATGAGTTTTTCCAACACGGGCAGAAACTCCGTTTCGACTTTCTGGGCGCAGGTGGCAAGGAGTGTCGCGGCGCGCTTCGCACGAGCGGTCTTGGTTGGCGCCTCGTCGATTTCGCTTTCCGGGTGGCCGAGCGATTCCGGACTGAGGCCGAGATCCACATCCTCCGAAAATCGATTAATCACACCAAATACCTTCGAGAGCGAAGTGCCGCCCTTGAAGACGGCACTGCCGCCGAGTTCCGGCGTGCCAAAAATCAGGCCCAAGAGCCAGCACACCCAAAAATCCTTTTCGGTGATCGCAGGATCCACGCGGGTGCGCTCTTCGTAGCGGATGAAAAAGTCCGTCCGCTCTCGTTCAGGTATGGTTGCAAAGCGGTTCACGGCGATTCCTCCCCAGCGAGGGCCTGCAAATGCGGGTGCATCCAACTCGGTGCCAATGTGAGATCATCCAGCAGGTGGCGGCGTTCTTTCGCTGGGATCGTTGCTTGTAGCCGGCGCAGGTGCTCCGGCGTGATTTTGCTTTTGCCAAGATTTCGGAGTCCGGCGATCACCATACCTACGGTGGTATTTTCCGGCACGATGGTGCGCGGTGCCACATGGCGGAATTTGATGATATGTGGACCCGCTTTCACCGTGCGACTGCGCCCGTCCGTGAGGTAATCCACTTGCGCAGGCACCTGCTCGCTCAGGCCGAGCAGATTGGCCGCGCTGGCGTCGATCTTGCGCACACGCATATGGTCGCGACGGGCAAGCGCTGTCACCACAGCCTCTTTGGATGGAGCGACTTCTCCCAGCCAGGGATTCATGCGCGGTCGAAAATACATGCCGCGTGCGAGACGGCGAATCTCTCCTTTGCGGGTGAGCCAGGAAAGGGCGGCGTCCACCGCCGAGCGCGAGTCCAAATCCAAAAAGTCGCCCGTGGTGAACACCGCGTCATTGCGAGCCCGCCGGATGCGGCGTGCGATGCGGGAAGGCGTGCTGGATTGGTGAACAGGTCTAGCCATTATCTCGGAAATATGTGCACATTTTTCTGAGTTAATCAAGGTCTTTTAGCATGCGGACGGGAAAGCACCACGTTATAAAAATGGGCGCGATTTTATAACATGATTTCAAGTGGAGCCGCTTTTCCATTCAGCTCTTCCTCCTCGGTTTCGAAGCGTTTTTACGCTCCGGGCGGAGCAGGTCTTTCAAGCGCAATTCCGGCTCGGTGGCAGTAATCACATCCCCCAGCGCCTCGGCCAGACCCAGCGCCCCCAGCGCACGCGCCACATGGCGAAACTCCACCGTCCCGTCGCCCTGCTCGATCTTCCGGTAGGTGGGCACGGATACCCCCACGACCCCGGCCACATACTCTTGCGACAAATTCCGCCGCAACCGCAGCGCTTTCAGCCGAATCCCGAACTTCTCCAACGCCTCGGCATCTCCTAAAATAGAAATCATGTTTTCTAAAGAAACCATTTTATCGAGGATATGCAAAGTATAGTTTGCTTATAATTCTCTGCGAAAGGCCCGGTGCAGGAGGCTCGAATAGAGCGCGTCCAACTCGGCCACACGGACCTCTTTGAGCATACTGTTTAAGAAAAATTTACGGCTGCGCTTACAAAACACGCATCAACTCCGCAACGACTTTTACAGAATCAGCCTCCTCGGGACTAATGCGAATTTCATCATAAGCGGAGTTTAATGGCTCAAGAAGAATTTCAGTATGCTGCCATGCTTCGCGCGCGATCTGGGGCTGTTTTTTTCTAATTCCTCCATGTGGACTCGGCTTTGGAGGTTGTTCCTCATGGAAAACTCGAGGAAGCGCGGTAGCTTGGGCCATGACATTGGCAAACCAACTCACCATTGCGCGGATTCTTCTGATTCCGGTGTTTGTCTTTTTGAGCATTTCCTATGGCCACAGCGTGGATGCGGGCGCGCCTCTTGAGTGGCAGCGTGTCGCTGCGATTCTTGTTTTTATTTTTGCGGCGGCGACGGATGGACTGGATGGCTACATCGCGAGGCACTGGAATCAACGCAGTCGACTCGGTGCCGTGCTTGATCCCATCGCAGACAAGGGGCTTTTGCTCACGGCCATTGTCACGCTGAGTTTGAGCAACTGGAATCAAGCCTTCCCCCTTTGGTTTCCTGTGCTGGTCATTGCGAGGGATGTGGTGATTCTGGCCGGTTGCGGTGTTCTCTATTTTTTAAATGGGGGGCTTGATGTGCAACCAAGTTGGACGGGTAAAGCCGCCACGGCCGCTCAGATGGTGGCGATCGCTTGGATGATGCTTCAGTTGCCGCATTATCTGGCTTCTGTGTATCTGGCTGGTATTCTCACTCTCGTCAGCGGGGTGGATTATTTGATTCAAGGCAGCTCTCAAGCGCACCACCACGCCAAACCACATTCCTAATAAATGCGAAACGTCGCCATCATAGGCCGTCCGAACGTCGGAAAATCGGCCCTCTTCAACCGTCTTGCGGGACGCCAAATTTCCATTGTCCATGACCAACCCGGCGTGACACGCGATCGCATCGGCTCGATCTGCAATCTCGGACAAGCGCCGTTCGAGATCACGGACACCGGCGGTATCGGCTCTGAACCCGACCCCGACTTCGCAGAAAGCACGCGCGAAGGAGCCTTCATCGCCATGGGGAGCGCGGATGTGATTCTTTTTGTTACGGACTCGATCGATGGCGTCACACCCCTTGATGGCGAGCTCTCCTCAATGATTCGCACCGTGGCAAGGCAGGTTGTTTTGGTGGTGAACAAAGTGGATACCGAAGGGCACGAGTCGCGTTCGTTTGAGTTTTCGCGTCTGGGATTTAAAAATCTCGTCACGGTGAGTGCCGCCCATGGTCGGGGTATCGGTGAGTTGGTCGATGTGATCGAGTCGCTCCTGCCCGAACCGGAGCCCGAGCTGGAAACGCATGAAATGCCCCCGCTCAAACTGGCTCTGATCGGTCGGCCGAATGTCGGAAAATCCTCCCTCGTGAATCAAATCCTGAACGACAACCGCACGACGGTCAGCGACATCGCCGGCACCACGCGCGACACAATCGATGTCGAAGCCGAGTATGAGAAGCAGCGATACATTCTCTGTGATACGGCCGGCATCCGGCATCGTTCCAGACACAACACCTCGGTGGAGGTCTTCAGCGTCATGCGCTCGGAGAAAACCATCCGCCGGGTGGATATCAATATCCTCGTCATCGACGCCACAAGCGGAGTCACTGCCCAAGACAAGAAAATCGCCGGCCTCATTCAGAAGGCGAAAAAGCCAGCCATCATCGTTCTAAACAAATGGGACCTGATCGAGAAGCAGACGAATAACGACCCGGACTTGCTCCGTGAGCATGTGGACCGAGCAATGGCTGAGTTGTTCTTCCTCGATTACGCACCTGTCGTGATCCTCTCGGCGCTCACCGGAGAAAATATTCGACGCCTCTTCACGATGGTGGAAAAGGTGCGCCAGCACGCCACGCGCCGCGCGGGAACAGGCGAACTCAATCGCGTTCTGCGAGCGGCAATGGAACGCCAGGCGCCGCCCTCACGCGGATCCCGCCGTTTCAAACTCCTCTATGCCGCCCAGGCCAAGGAGAGCTCGAACTCAGAAATCGCCCCGCCGCTCTTTGTCCTCTTCGTCAACGACCCGAGGCTCCTGCCGGAAAGTTACCAAAATTACCTCTGCGCCCGCATCCGCGATCAATGGGAATACCCCGGCCTCCCGATCCTCATGCGTCTGCGTGGCCGCGAAGGCGTCACTCAGGACATCAACGAATAGATTTCTCACGAAGGAGTGCCGTGGCCAAAAATCCTTTGTCCTTTTTCTAACGAAGTCTTGAGCGCAGTGCCGAGAGGCATCAACCTTGACTTCTTATGTCCGCGATCCCATCTGAATTCTCAAATGTCACTGCCATCACCAAGGCCAACATCTATTTCGACGGAAAAGTCGTCAGCCACAGCATTGTCTTTGCGGATGGTAGCAAGAAAACGCTCGGTCTGATTTACTCGGGCAATTACCACTTCGGCACGGACAAAGCAGAGCGCATGGAGATCGTCTCAGGCACCTGCGAGGTCAAGATCGACGCCTCCGAGGCGCGAACGACCTACACAGGCGGGGAGTTTTTCGATGTGCCTGCCAAGTCGGGCTTCGACATCTCGGTGACAGATGGCATCTGCGAGTATGTCTGCAGTTTTATCGACTGAGGCTTATCCCTCGACGGCGTAGGCGGTGACGGGGTTCTCGCGACCGCGAATTGCTATCTGGCCAAGTGGTCGGAATTGAAATTTTGTTCGGGCGGCTACATAGGTGTATTCGCTCACGATGATGTCTGTTCCGAGTTCCTTGGTTGCAGATTCCAGGCTGGAGCCGAGATTCACCGTGTCACCAATGGCAGTGAATTCCATGCGCTGGTTGGAGCCGATATTTCCCACCAAGGCGATTCCCGTGTTGATCCCGATGCCGATTTTTAAATCGACCTGGCGCTCAGCTTGGAAACGCTCGCGCATTCCTTCTAGGACATTCCTCATTCCCAAGGCGGCTTTGATGGCGTTTTCCTCCTGATACGGGTCCTCGTCCAAGGCCCCAAAGACAGCCATCAATCCATCGCCCATGAATTTGTTGAGCATGCCGTGGTTTTTGCAGATCTCATCGATCATCTTGTCGAAATAATCGTTCAGGAGTGAAAAGACATCCTCGGGAGCGAGTTTCTCGGAGAGGCTGGTGAAACCACGCACATCGGCGAAGAGGACAGTGATCTTGCGGCGCTCGCCCTTGAGGTCGGGCATTTTTCCGGAGCTTATAATTTTATCCGCGAGTTGGCCGGACATGTAGCGGACGAGTGTTCCCTTGAAAACATCGCGCTGTTGGAGTCCCTCAGCCATTTCGTTGACTGCAAGCGCGACCTCCGCAAATTCGTCTCCTGTGCTCGTGTCCAATCTGGTTTCGAGTTTGCCATTTCCGATTGCGACAACGGCATCGCGTAATTTTCGCAATGGGCGCGCCAGTTGCACTGAAAAATAAACGGCCAGGCCAATCGCTAAAACAATGGACAGGAGTAGAGCAAAAAATCCGAGTGTCCTGAGCGTGTTCAGTTCCTCGATCACGCGTTTGGCGTCGATATCCACTCCCACAACGCCGACGGAATCCCCAGTGCTGGAGCGAATGGGGGAATTCGCAGTGAGCCATGTGCCCCATTGGTCCTCGACGAAGACGGGCTGCACTTGATTGATGTCGATCCGAGTGGGCTTTGCGCGTGGTTCATCCTTTTGCTTGTAGATGTCG
>JAPLTI010000071.1 GCA_026398285.1 Verrucomicrobiota bacterium | reverse complement strand
GAGCTTTAGAATTTCGACTCCAGTGCGGCTGTCCAAGGCTCCCGTGGGCTCATCGGCGAGAATCAAAGAAGGATTTCCGACCAATGCGCGTGCGATCGCCACCCGTTGCCTTTGGCCGCCGGAAAGCTCGTTTGGGCGATGGGTGGCCCGGTTTGAAAGACCAACGCGCTCGAGCGCCGCTGCAGCAAGGGGCAGGGGATCTCGGATGTCATCGCGGTAGAAAAGGGGCAGGGCCACATTTTCGAGTGCGGTGGCACGGGGCAGGAGGTTGAAACTCTGATAGACAAATCCGATCTCGCGGTTGCGAATGCGCGACTCCTCGGCATCTGCCAACCGAGACACATCGCGGCCTTGGAAGTGGTGTTCACCAGAGGTCGGCCTGTCGAGAAATCCCAGGATGTTCATGAGGGTGGATTTTCCAGACCCCGAGGCTCCGACGAGGGCGGTGAACTCGCCTTTTTGGAAGTCCAGGTCTATTTCTTGCAAAACAGGAACCTCCAGGCCGGGCAGGTGGTAAGATTTGTGAATCCGGCGAAGCGATATCAAGGAAGTCATTTCAGCAAGGCCAGCCCGGGATTCATTGACTCGGGCGGATAGTCACGCTCGATCTCGGCCAGACGACGGAGTAGCGCATAGCGGAGCGTAGTGAGTTCATCCAGGGCGTTGAAATATTCGTTTTTCGAGCGGATTACATCAAAAGAGCCGACGCTGCCGAGTTCGAAGCGGAGGCGGGAGATTTCAAACTCGCGGGCAGCGAGTTTTTCAATATCCTTGGCAACGGAGTGACGTGCTTGAATTTCATTAAGCGAAATGAGGGCGTTGCGCACATCGCGCACCTCCTGCCGGAAAAGAGAGTCGATCTGGTTTTCGTTGATCGACCTGTCGATTTCCTCCAAGCGAAGGTTGTTCCATTTTTCAAATGTGGATCCAAACAAGGGAAAAGTGACCAGGAGAGCCGCGCTGAGGTCGCGCCCTTCGACCGGCTGGGAGGTGTTGAAGACGCCATCTCCTATTGTGCGATAGAGGTCGCCACGCGCCTCGAAGCGCACGGACGGCAGGAGGGTATTTCGGATATAGTCGGCGTTTTCGGCATTTGCCAACATGTTGTATCGAACCTGCGCTATGCGGAGTTCATGCCGCATGCCCGACTCGACCATTCGGCGAGGATCGAAGAGGCTCCCATTGATGACAGGGTCGCTGGGTTCGACAAGGCTCACGGGGGCTCCATAGGGGATCTGGAGAAGTGATGCAAATTCGCTTCGTGCGAGATCCAGAGAGGCCTTGCGGGCAACGAGACGGCTTTCGGAAACCTTCAAATCGCGCTGGTAGTCGAGCAGCGAATACTCCGCAATCACGCCGGAACGGAATTTGTCCTCGCTTTCGGCGGCAAATTTCTCTTCTTGCTCGTAGCGGCGCTCCGCGTTGGCTGCGATGAGTTCGGCCTCCAAGACCGAGTAGAAAGTGTTTTTAACGCGGTATTCAAACTCCCTGTCTACCGAGGCTTGAGCGGTTTTTTTCAGCCAGATTTGTTTTTCCGCGAGTGATTCTTGAAGCCAAAGCGGATCCTTGCGGACAAACTCCTGTGAGAAGACCAGGCTTAATCGGTCGCTGAGAAGCCCCGCCCGTGAGATATCATGATTGTAATCGGCGGAGAGTTCGGTGTTGCTCGGGAGCTTTTGTTTGAGGGAGGCCTCGAATCCGGGTTCCGTGGTGCGGTATTGAAATTTTGACTCGTTGAGGCCTTCCTCACGCGCATTGTAATCGAAAACTCTCGGAGCCTGCAATTGGACCTGAAATTCGGGGTAATACTTGATACGAATTCCAAACAAGCGCGCCATCATGCGATCCACTTCAAGGCGTGCCGTGGCCAGTTCCGGGCTTACCGCTCTGGCGCGGGCGGTGCGTTTCTCATAACAGCTTCCGCGTTGGGAAGCGCCGGCAGGTTGCGATCGGCCTGGAGAGTAGGCCACCCCATAACGGTCAGCGCAAGCGCCACTCGAACAGCGGATTTTTGTAAAGCGGTTCTGGTCATTGCTCCGGCAAAGAATACAAAGGGGGATTGACAAGGTTCGAAGCGATACAAAGCGTATAGCAGAGGAGCATTAAGGATTGGCGGATGTGAGTGATCTGTTTTTTTGTTTTGCACCATTTGTCATGGCGAAGCAATTTTTTCCATTGAGGTCAGTTCACTGCTGTCCAGTTATAAGTCAAATGGCTCCAATTGCTTGATTTTTATTTAAGTGAGATTTAGGAATGTTTTTTTCATAAGCAATTTTTAATGAGCAAATACTTATTTAATAGCGATTAAGTGTAGTGTCTGCTCCGGCCGCAGGGTTCGTTTTGGGTGAGGGTTTTCGATGGTCGTCATTGGGATCATGAATGGTGAAGGAGTGGAGACGTGCTGGTTTTGGCGGGCTTCGATCAATCGCACGGGAATGGCTCGCCAGGTTTCCGTGGCGAAAGAATTTCACGCCTCAATTGAGCGTGGATCTTTTCGCGAAGACAATTTTTCATTTGTCCAAAAATTCATAAATTGATTTACTTGCTGATGGCGACACTTTTTTTCTCCAAGCGCACCTGATGAAATCCAAACCCACCTACCACTGCGCCGACATCTTCGGCGGCGAAATTCAATACTTCCGCCTCGAAGCCCGTTACTGGAAGCCGATCCTTCTCAAGTTTAAAGAAGCCGGACTCAAAAATGTCACCACCTATGTGCAATGGGCGACGCATCTGATAGGCCCGCCGAGCGCAGAACATCCCGCCGGGGTTTTGGATTTCGAAGGCAAAACGAATCCGAATCTCAACCTCTACCATTTCCTCGGCCTCGTGCAGGAACATGAAATGATCCACGGGGCCTATCCCGAGTGGCTCATCATGGGCGATCCGTCGATGATGGTCTGGGATTATCAGAACCGCACGACGCAGGGCTACTGGATCGGCAAACGCGAGGGCTCCCAACCGTCCTACCTGCATCCCGAGTATCTCGCCTGGTGCCGCAAGTGGATTTTCGAAGTGGACAAAATCATCAAGCCGCGTCTGAAATCCAACGGCGGATTCATCACGATGGTGAACCTCGACAACGAGGTGAGTTACATCGTGCAGGATGGGATGCTGACTTCGGATTACAATCCGGTGAATGTGGGTCGCGGAGGGTTCTATCACCAGTTTCTCACGGAAAAATACGGCACAGCTTCGGCCCTGCCATATCCCACGAAATACGCTTCGATCGAAGATGTGCTCGCGCCGCGCTCTGTGCCGGACATGATCGGTGACGACTTTGCCTATTACGCCGACTGGTGCGAGTTCAAGACTTGGGCGATGTCGAGATACATCTCAACGCTTCGCGAAATGCACGAAGCGAATGGCGTGAAGGATGTGACCTTCATGACGAATTTTAATCCGCACCGTCCCGAAGGTGTGCCGACGCGGATGTCAGAATTTGAGAAGGCCACCGGACCGCTCGGTATCGCAGGCTATGATTTTTATCGCGGAGTTTTCATGAGCTACTCCGGCTATCAATCGATGGCGCGCGTTCTGAAACTGATGAATGCGACGCTGCGTTACACCTGGTCAGCGGAGTTCATGTCCGGCACCTGGATGAAGGTGCTCAATGGCCGCGTATCCGACGACCACATGCGCTTCATGGCGCTCTGCGCTCTGGCGCAAGGCTGCAAGGCGATCTCGTGGTTTATGTTTCATGACCGAGATTGCTGGGGCGATGCGCCCGTCAGTTCCCACGGTCACGAGCGCCCGAGTCTGGCTGTGCTCAAGGAGGTGAAGAAACTCGCCTGCGAAACGATCAATGGCTGGGACGATTTGGTGCCGGCAACCGATCTCGCGATCATTTACGATCTCACCAGCCACACGCATTCCTATCTGGGCGATCCGTCGCCGTGTAATGACAACGCACTCTATGTCGGCGAACCCGTGGTGGATGGTGTTCAATGCGGCAAGGCTTCGATGGAATACGAAGGACTCTTCCGCGTGGTCGAGCACACCGGCCGCCAGGCCGCCGTCATTGATCTCGTGCACTCACCAGCGAAGTTGATTCCCACCGTGACGCCCTTTGTGATTCTTCCCGGATCACCTGTCATCCACCGCGAAACCGCGCGGGCGCTTGAATCCTATGTCGCTCTCGGCGGCAAGTTGGTCGTGTCGGGCCCGTGGCCTGTCCGCAATGATCTTGGCACCGCGATCGCGTTTCTGGGTGGATTCCCGGTGGAGACAGATCGCGCCATCTCGAAAGCCGGAGGAACCATCTGGTGGGTCGAGGAGGGCCTGGGTCGCGGATTGCCAGAGGAGGATTGCTTGGAATCCATCGCATGGCTCGCAGCCGTGCTCGATCAGGAAACATCTCCAGCGAAAGCACTCATTGAAACCGTGGAAGACATCTCATGGATCGATTGGAATACCGGAAAAAACATGAAGTCCGAGGGCGGGCATCGTGTGTATCCGCAGCCCCGCAATCTCTGCAGCGCCATCCTGCACGAGGGGCCGCAGGATCGGATTCTCTTCGCACTCAATCACTATCCCGTCGCCGCCCGAGTCAAAATCACGCTGGCCGATGCCTCGCGCACTCGCTTGGTGGACCTCGATTCCGGAGGGACGTTCACGCTTGAAAACGGAAGCGCCGAATTGGATCTTGACCGCAAGTCCGCCAGCGTGTTCCGCGTTCACTAAAATGAATATTCTCTTTCAGGGCGACTCCATCACCGATGCGTTTCGCAAAATGGATGAAATTAATCCCGCGTTTCATCTCGGAGGCGGTTACGCGCTGCTCATCGCCGATGCCTGGCTCGCGGCGGCAAAAGAAAAAAATTATGTCTAAAGAACTCGGCGAAAAAAGAAATCTGCTCGATACACCTGAACTTAGGGCCTACTACGCGAATCGCCCGCTTCTGTGGCGGAATCTGTTTTGCATCGGCCTCTCGAATATCGGCTGGGGCGTTGCCACGGGGGTTACTGGCCCTCTCATGGCGCTTCGCATGCTCGAAATGGGATGGACCGAGGCCTACAGCGCCACCGTCGGGAGCATCAACCTCTGGCTGCTGTCCTTTCTTGTGATGTATTTTTCTTGGAAGAGCGATCACACCGTCACCAAAATAGGACGCCGCAAGCCGTATCTCTTCATCGCTGCCGTTCCGATCGTCTTGGCAACAGCGCTCTTTCCGTTTTTCCACTCTCTGATCCCGCTTGTTGGCCTTTGGCTGATGCAAATGATGTTCAGCAATTTGAAGAACTCGACCTTCCCGCTGCTCAACATTGACTGCGTGGCGAGAGACATGTTGGCGCGGGCTCAAAGCATTCTCATGGTTGCCAGCGGCATCATCATGTTTTTTGCGATGCGTATTACGCCGCATCTTATCGAGCTCGGAGAATGGGTGCCCTACGCCTTCGGTGCTGTGGTTCTGCTCATCAGCGCGGCTGCGGCGTGGTTTATCCAGGAACCTCAAATCCACAATCCTCAGACGGAGACATTCAAGCCCTGGAGTGCGCTAAAAATCGGTTTGCGGGATCGGCGGATTATTTGGCTCATGCTCGGGGTTGCGATGATCGCCAGCTTCGAGACTGTCTTTGGAAGTTGGGTCTGGATCTATGCCAAGGCCAAATTGGGTCTGGAGCGGGGGGATATTTTTGAGGCTCTTTCCTGGGCTCACCTCATCAATATCGCCATAGCCTTCCCCGTTGGCTGGCTCATAGACAAAGTCGGCGGATTCAAGGTTGTGCTCCTCTACTTCGGCATGATGTTGCTGAATCTGATCCTGCTACTCCAGGTGCATGATGCCACGACGCTCGCGCTCTACGTGATGTTCATGACGATTTCCAATCCACTTAACAATGCGGCGGACATCATGGTTTATAAGACCTCGGATCCGAAGGAGGTCGGCTCCATCACCTCGAGTCTTTCGTTCATCCGCAACTTTTACAACGGCTGCCTCTTGTTCTTTGCGGGGTGGTTTATTCAGTTCACGAATCGCGACTATCACTCGCTTTTCATCATTGGAGCCGTCTTGATGACTATTGGGCTCCTGATGTTCTTCATCTATCGGAAAAAAATGGCCGCTCCCAATGAGCAACCCGCTTCGCCTTGAAACATTTCGCCGCCGATCTAACGAAGAGCATCGAATTCATGCGCGCCAATGTGGCGTGCTCACTGACCCTTCAGGAACTCTCGCGGCACGCCGGACTCTCGCCAACCCGCTACTCCGCGCTCTTTCGCGAGCAGACCGACTCCTCACCTGTCGAGCACCACATCCGCCTCCGGATGCAAGCTGCATGCCATTATCTTGACACCACGGCGCTCAGCGTGAAGGAAGTCGCGGCCAAACTTGGCTACGACGACCCGTGTTACTTTTCCCGCATCTTCCAGAAAATCCTCGGCTGCTCCCCGCCGGCCTACCGGCCCTCGGTGAAGGGGATTATAGTCTGCGGAGTCGCAAGCCGGGCTTGGATTGGAGGAGGAGCGGAGTCAGGCGGTTGGTCCCGTGCAGCCCTGCTCTTTAATGAATAAACTTCTCCAGATCTTCGAGGCTGCGCCCTTTTGTTTCGGGCACGAGCAGCCATATGAATCCGCTCGTAAACAAGCA
>JAPLTI010000052.1 GCA_026398285.1 Verrucomicrobiota bacterium | reverse complement strand
ACGCAAAATGCCCCGTCTCTATAAAGAATCTTCTCCGCTTTTGCGGCAGCCTGTTTCATGAAATCCAAGATGCACCTTCACAAATCAACCAAAGGATTCGTTCGTTCGCATCTGGTGGGTCTCTTGGCTGGCATCGGACTCGCCTCCATCGCGATCTTTGGGAGGAACACCGTGGAGTCGGCCATGTCGTTCGTAAAAGAGATGCGCAAGGACGGCTATGCAACGACCGCCTCGGCGAGGGTCAGCGTGTCTGAAATCACCTTCGATACCACCACCATGCCGTTGCCTCCGAAATTCTGGCAGGAATCCGAGCCCTCGATCGGTGCTCCCCAGCTTTTTGAAGAATCGACCACTGAACCGCCGCTGATCGTGACCTCTCTCCAGCAAAAATCGCTGCGAAATCCAGAAGTTGCCGTCGAAGCCGAACCGCCGGTCGTCAGCGGAATTCCCGAACCGACCCCCTCCCCAACCGCCACACCGCCTCCCAAGCCAGCATTTGATGCAAACGCCCTCAAGAAGGCGCTTCACGAGAATCTTTCCTCCGTCTTCACCGGCGACCTTCCCTACATCCTTCTCAAATCCGTAGACCGGCTTTATGCGGGCTCCAAGCTCACCGAGGGCGTCACGCTCGAGGCCATCAGTCCCACAGCCATCCTTTGCACGACACCCGTTGGCATTTTAAAAATCAACTCGCAACCAGACCCCGAGGCGCTGGAGTCCACCTCCGACAGTGAAAAGTCCCCTCTCCCGCTGGACGCCCCAAAGACTCCAGACGATCCATCCGCGTCTCCGCCAATGTAGCCCAGCCTGCCTGAAAAACCTTGAGTAAATTCCTGAACAAACTCATCCCTCGATCCTTTGCGGCGTGGTCCATCACGGCCATTGTGGCAGGTATTCTCTGCGGTCTTGTCTTCGGTCCGCGTTGCACGGCATTGAATCCCTTGGGGGATATTTTTATCCGCGCCTATTCTCTCGCTCTTCTTCCTTATCTCATCTTTGAAATCACCGGCGTCTTCGGTGGCATGCGGAGAGAATCCCTGCTGGCACTTTTGAAAAACGGAGGTTTTGCCATTCTTGGCACCATGGGACTCGGAGCGACAGCCGTCACATTGCTGCCCTTGATGCTCCCCCACTTGCTTTCCTCACCGCTGTTTGATCCGAAGATTCTCGAGGCCACGCCCTCTCCATCCCTCATAGAAACCTTCCTGCCGTCGAATATCTTTTCCGCAATGTCCATGGGCAATGTGCCTGCGGTGATCTTTTTCAGCATCCTTGTCGGCATCGTCCTACAGAACATGAAAAACAGGGAGCCCATCCTGAATCTCATCCTGCCGCTGCGGCAGTTGTTCAATGAGATCTTCGGCATTGTGGCAAAAAAAGTCGCTCCATTCGGTATCTTTGCCCTCACGGCAAGCGCCATCGGATCAGCACAGGGTGCGGATTTGCAAAGGGTGCTCGGTCTTTTGGCAATGATGCTTGTTGGTTTCGTTGTCCTTGGCCTGATCCTGCTGCCGGGCATTCTTTCAAGCCTGACGCACTACAAACCCTCCCAGATTTGGAGTGTGCTGCGCGACCCCTTGATCACTGTCGGAGCGACGGGAAACATCATGCTCGCCATGCCCCTGATGATTGAAGGACTCAAGCGGGTCCTGATCGATGAAGCCAGAGAGGAGGACCGTGCGAAAGCCGACTTCCAAGCGGTTGAGGCCCTGGTGCCGATTTGCTTCACCATGTTCGGAATCGGACGGCATCTCCTCATGGTCGTCATGCCTTTTCTGGCGTGGTTCCACGACACGCCGATGACCACAGGGGAAATCCTGCGCAATGTTCCATCCATCTTCGCCTCAGCATTCGGCGGCGCCCAGGCTGCCCTTCTGATGGAACTCCCGAGACTCGGGCTGCCGGTTAATCTCCTCTCCGTATACCTCATCAACGCACAATGGCTTCTCCGCATCAGCGAACCACTCTCGCTCATCGGAACGATAACGGTCAGCTTTCTGCTTGTCGCCTCCATGACACGCCGCTTGGTTTTCCGCCCCCTTCGAGTGATTGCTTTTGGCAGCATTGCAGCGACAGTTGCCATCGTCCTCGGAATGACATGTCACCACTTTCTCGCCTTGAGCCTGCAAGGCTATTCCAACTCCCGTAAAATCATCCTCACCCGGGAATCCTGTGTGGAGGCTCCCAATCCGACCATTCTTTCGAAGGATAACATTCCCGCTCCGGCGCAAGTCACTCTTGCCGAAATCCAGAAGCGCGGTGTTCTCCGCGCAGGCGTGAAGGAGAATGCCGTGCCATGGGTCTACCGTAACGAAAAAGGTGACCTTGTAGGCTACGACATCGACCTTCTGGCATCCCTCGCCGCCGCCATGCAAGTCCGTCTGGAACTGGTCGAGGGCAAACCCTCCGAACTGAGAAAATGGCTCGCCGAGGAACGACTCGATTGCGCGGCCGGCGGACTCCACAGCACCGGAATTGCCTCGATGGGTGATCTTTTTCCGATACGCTATGAAAAAGTCACACTCGCCGTCGTTGTGTCAGATGGCTGGGTGGGCCGAGTCCAAGACATTATATCGGCACAAAACTCGGCTCCCCTCCGCCTCGCAACCCATGGTCGGCAGGATACCTCAAACGACCTCCGAGCAAGCATGGAGTCGCGTCTCTCGACAAGCGGCAAACACAAAAGCATATCCTTCATCCCGATCCAAGAGACCGGCGAGTTCCTATCTGGCAGGGATGTGAAGTTCGACGCCCTTCTCAGCAGCGCCGAGGCGGGTTCGGCATTCGCGGTCATTCATCCCGATACCACCATGCTCCCGATTTTCGGGCGCGACCTCTCCGCTGATATCGTTCTCCTTTTCCCAAAAAATGATGAAACCCTGCTCGACTTCGTGAGCGACTGGATTCTTGAAAATCAAAATCTCGACCTCCTCGAGCGCCTGCGCAACCACTGGATCCTTTTCGCTCCAGAGCCATGAGCTATGGAATTTGATCTTGTTATACCCAGCCAACCGGAGATTTTTTCACCACCCGACTAACAAACATGAAACCTGCCATCCACTCTCCATTCCTTAAAAAAACACTCTGCGCGGCAGCACTGATTCCGCTTCTGGCCGGAACGAACTACGCTCAAGAGACCAAGGAAAAAGATTCCCGCGCATCGTCCGCCGTCACCAAAGCCACCAACGCAGCGGAAACCGTCCTGAAGAAGCTCCCCTCCATCCCCGGCTCGGCCGATGCCAAAGTCATCAACATCCATATCGGCGACAACTACACCTTTGGATTCGACGAAGGCGTCGATGCCGAGGAGTGGGGCATGATCGACAACCAAACCGAAGGTGGCCAAGCTGCAGCCACAGCTGGACAACCTGCCGCAGCCCCCACACCGAACGAGCGCCCACCAGCCTATCGCAAGCTCGACTTCCGCAAGGGCGATGTGGTTCTCATCGCTACCGAGCAACCCGTAAACGCCCCCAAGCCGGCGGAATCCCCAACCGCCACGGTCACGGTCCCCGAGCCTGCAGCCGCCCCGACTGCCACTGCCACTGCCACCCCGGAACCGGTCCCTGTTACCACACCCTGAAGCTCATTAAACTCCGATGAAACATTTGATTCGTTGCATTCTTGTAAGCTCCCTACTGCTCGCATTTCAAGCCTGTGCATCCCACAGCAAAGTAAAAATCAAGGGCTATTCCGCGACGCCTATCGCCAGACACGGCCAAGGTGATGCCAGCACGGCGGAATTCACGCGGGTGAGAACGATAAGCCTCGGTGAATGGATTGAAGTTCAGAAATTTGCCGCACAAAACGGCTATGATCTCCCCGAGCCTGAAGCCCTCCTTATTCCTGGCAACAAAACCGTCTACCAGGTTACTTGGCGGGATGCCCTCAAATGGTGCAACGCCAAAAGCTCCATGCAGGGTCTAACGCCTGTCTATTTTTATCGCGGCTCCGTCTTTAAGAAAGGCTCCGGCACACCGGAGATCGAGCCTCGTTCAAACGGCTATAAATGGATAACTTCTCCGATTTTGACGATTGCTAAAATCAACCTTCGTTGATCAAAGAGTGCCCTGCTTGGGTGCTAATCCCATTTCTTTCATCTAAGCAAAAACGGCAGTTTTGATTGTATTCTGAAAAGTTAGCTTCTCGGGACTGTTGATGATTGCAACTAGTTCATCGGTTTTGTCGAAGGCTCCATTTTTATTGGAGTCAAAATAAAGTCCTCTTCCTGAGACGCCTTTTACACCCGAGGATTTTAAGAAATAATTCTTAGCTTTTCCGGACAACTGAAGGCTGTCTTCACCAACGCTGAAATCCTTAATGAGCGCATAATCCTCGAGACCGGCTTTTTTGCGATTTCCATCACTGTAAAGTGCTCCACCGGAACCGAGCACAAATCGGTCTGCTCCACTTCCACCTGTTAGGATGTCGATCTCACCTTTTCCACGACCGCTTGCCGTGGAGCAACCGGTGAGTGTGTCTGTGCCCTCACCTCCTGAGAGCAAGTCGGAACCCAGATCGCCCACGAGAGCATTGGCGCCGGAATTACCATAAATGGCATTGGCACCGGAATTGCCGTTCGCATTGATGTTTGCACTACCCATCAGCCTGAGTTCACGAAGCCCATCAGGCATGCGATCGACGGTGCGGGATGTTTGCAGCACTGCGGGAACTGCACCAGGCGATCCTTCCACAACAATCTCTTCGATTCCAAAAGGAAGAGAGGAAAGAGCCACTGTGCTGTAAATGGTGTCGAAGCCGCCTTCAGCATCCTCAAGAATCAAGACACCGGCGCTGGAAATGCGATAACTATCATTGCCAGCACCTCCTCGAAGCGTGTCAGTCGATGATTCCGATACCAGCAGGTCATTTCCCAATCCGCCATCCAGGAGATTTGAGCCAGATGATCCATACAGCGTATCGCTGCCCAAATCGCCATAGAGCGTATCATTTCCCGAGCTGCCATCCAGTTGATCCGAACCAGCAGCGCCGAATAGTTGATCATCACCCAGACCACCCAGGATCAGATTGGAAATCGAATCACCGGTCAAGGTATCACCGTGAGCCGAACCCAGCAGGTGCTCCATACCGACAAGGGTATCCCCATCGGCATGGCCGCCAGAG
>JAPLTI010000006.1 GCA_026398285.1 Verrucomicrobiota bacterium | reverse complement strand
CAAAACCCTCATTGAATTCCCGCTCTGGCAGGCTGCGGAGCGTTTCCGTATCAGCAATCACAAGCCGTGGCTGGTGAAACGACCCAATCAGATTTTTTCCCCCGGCGGCGTTGACTCCCGTCTTTCCGCCAACCGAACTGTCCACCTGCGAAACGATGGTGGTGGGAATTTGAATATAGGGAATGCCCCGGTAATAAACGGCAGCGGCAAAACCAGCCAAGTCTCCGACGACTCCCCCGCCAAGCGCGATGAGGAGGGAGGCGCGATCGAGACCGGCTTCGATCATGGCGTCGCAGATGAATCCCAGTTGGGAAATCGACTTCGAGGACTCACCTGCGGGAACCGTGACGCGCACAGGCTGGAATCCAGCTTGGGAGAGAGAAAGCTCGACCGCCTCAGCGTAAAGCGGAGCGACATTCGAGTCGGTCACCACTACGCAACGGCAGGGCTTCGACACGCGGGAAATCAACTCACCGCTTGACGAAATCGCCCCGGCGCCGATGAGAACTTTGTAAGGCGCTCTGGACAGTTCAACAGAGACTTCAAGAAGCGAATTCATTGCGAAACTCCCAGAAGGGCTAGGGCCGCCTCCTGATCGTCAGCAATGACGAACAATTGATCCAGACGGACTAATTCAAAAAGCGTGGACACTTTTTTCTCCAAACCGAAAAGCGCCAACTTGCCGCCGAATTTTGCGGCATCCTTCAAGTATCCAATGAGAATCGCAAGACCGCTGGAGTCGATATAGCCGACCCGTTTGAAATCAATCAAAAGCACAGGCGTCTGGGCATCAGAACACGCCTTCAATTCGCTTCTCAGCGGACCAGAGGAGTGCAGGTCGATCTCGCCCGTCAGTTCCAGAACTGTAGAAGAGGGCAACGACATTTTCTCAATCGTCATGACTCTTTCTAAACGCGGAGGAATTGAGTGAAAAGAACCGATTCGGCCCGATAAGGAAAAAACTGAATAATGTTGTCAGCGTCCGAGTTTGTGGCAAGTTTCACACGGCAACTTGCCTGGAAAGGAGGGGGAAAAATTATCATGAAATTCGCAACTATCGCTGCCGTGGCAGCTCTCGCGATCGCAGCTCTTGGATTGGGCGCTTGCGCCAGCAAGCCGAAACCGGCACCTGCTCCGAGCAAAATCGGAACGTCCAAATAATGACGATCATTAAGGCCGGGTGGAACGCTGTTCCGCCCGGCCTTTTACTTTTTTATTGGCAAATGAACCCGCGCCGGATTCCTAAAGAATTTGCGAGGAGCCCAAATCCAGCACCGAACAGAAAATGAAACCTAAAAAATCAAAAACCACATCCCCCGTTGTGGGAGTCGTCATGGGGAGCCGATCGGATTGGAGCACCATGAAGGAAGCTTCGGTGTTTCTGGAGAAACTCGGCATCGAACATGAGTGCCGCATTGTTTCCGCGCACCGCACGCCAGATTTACTTTCAGAATACGCCAAGGCGGCCCATGGGCGCGGTCTGCGCTGCATCATCGCGGGCGCCGGCGGCGCAGCCCATCTGCCGGGAATGCTCGCTGCACACACTCACATACCCGTGCTGGGTGTTCCGGTGGAGAGCCACGCCCTGCGCGGACAAGACTCTCTTCTTTCGATCGTGCAAATGCCGGCAGGAATTCCCGTGGCGACTTTTGCTATCGGCGTGGCCGGGGCCAAGAACGCGGCTCTCTTTGCCGCAGCCATCCTGAGCGCGGATATGCCGGCCGTTGCCAAAAACCTCCTCGCCTTCCGCAAGCGGCAGACGGATGAAGTCCTTGCCGCCACTCTCGATTGAAAACCCTCATCCTGCAGCCCGGAAATGGAATTCCCGAAGCCGTCTCCATGCTCAGGGAGGGTTTGCCCGTCGCACTACCTACTGAGACGGTCTACGGATTAGCGGCAGACGCCCTCTTGCCAAATGCCTGCACCCGCATTTTTGAAGCGAAGGAACGACCACTCAGCGACCCGCTGATAGTTCACCTGCCCTCGATAGACTGGCTTTCACGCATGGCCCTCCCCTCCTCGCTGGCCCTCAAGCTGGCTGAAACTTTCTGGCCTGGACCACTCACGCTCGTGCTGCCACGCCAGACGTCCGTTCCGGATATTGTGACAGCAGGGCAGGACACGGTGGCGGTCCGCATGAGTGCGCATCCGGTTTTTCAGGAAGTTGTGCAAACATTCGGAAAGCCACTCGCAGCTCCGAGCGCGAACCGTTTTGGCCGGATCAGCCCAACCTCCGCAGCCCATGTGATGAGCGAACTGGAGGGCCGCATCGGACTAATTCTCGATGGCGGCCCGTGCACCCATGGGATCGAATCCACCATCGTCCATGTGCTGGAGGACCGACTGCAAATCCTGCGTCCGGGGCCAATCACCGAAGATGAGCTTCGCACTTTTGCACCAGTTTTTCATGGCCCGGCGGGTGTTGCCGCGCCTGGTGGACTCAAGAGCCACTACGCCCCGCGCACGAAGCTCGTCATCGAACAAAAACCAAGGCCAAGAGGCCCACGCAACGGCCTCCTCGCATGGTCACAAAGCGGGGAAGGATTTTTCCAAACGGAGTTTCTCAGCCGCCGCAACGACCTTCGCGAGGCGGCAGCGAATCTCTATGGCGCCATGCGCCGCCTCGACGAAGCGGGCCTTGATCTGATCATCGCCGAGGCGCTGCCCGAATCCGTAATTGGGGCTGCCATTATGGAACGCCTCCGCAAGGCCGCAGCCTGATGAACGACGGAAAAAAACTCAACACCCGCGCCAGTGGCGTAATCGCCGCTGCGGTCATGCTCAGCCGCATGCTTGGACTGGTGCGCGAGGTTCTTTTCAACGCCTTGTTCGGAACGGCCGCCATGGGGCTTTTTCTCATCGCCTTCCGGTTGCCGAATCTCCTCCGCGATCTTTTTGCCGAGGGGGCTCTCTCCACGGCCTTCATCACGGTCTTTTCCCAAAAACTCGAAAAAGAAGGCTCGGCAGCGGCATGGGCACTTGCATCAAAAATGCTCACGCTGGCGACCGTTTTTATGAGTGCAGTAAGCCTGCTTGGCATTATCTTCGCAGGCCCGCTGGTGAATCTCCTCGCGCCAGGATTCAACCCGCAGGATGCAGCTTTCACCATCCTGCTGACCCGGATTATGTATCCATTCATTTTAATGGTGTCGCTCGCGGCACTTGTGATGGGTATTTTAAACTCGCGCCAAGTTTTCACCGCACCTGCCTTGGCATCGAGCTTCTTTAACATCGGTTCGATTGTCGGCGGCGTCCTCTTCGGCTGGATCATCGACCCCTCATTCGGCTTGAAGGCGTTGACGGGTCTGGCCATCGGAACACTCATCGGCGGGTTCCTTCAATTCGCCATGCAGCTCCCCAGCCTGCACCGTGCCGGATTCCGCTTCCTGCCCGACTTCCGCTGGAATGATTCCGGCATCCAACGCACCCTCATCCTCATGGTGCCATCCGTCATCGCAGCCAGCGCGGTGCAGGTGAATGTGCTCGTGAACTCACGCTTCGCGTCCTATGCTGGCGCAGAGGCCGTGACCTGGCTGAACAGTGCCTTCCGACTCATGCAGCTTCCCCTGGGCGTTTTCGGTGTCGCGGTTGCCACCATCACGCTTCCAGTGATCTCGCGCATCGCGGCGGATGCCGACACAAGCCGCTTCGGTCCGACACTCGGACGGGCCATGCGCCTCGCCGTTTTTCTGACGCTGCCTTCCGCAGTAGGCCTTTGGTTTCTTGCAGAACCCGTTATCTGCCTCATCTACGAGCACGGGCACTTTGTCAAAAACGACACCCTGCAAACAGCATTCGCCCTCCAGTGCTACGCAATTGGTCTTGTCGCCTACTCGTGCATCAAAGTTCTTTCGCCGGCATTCTATGCCATCAACCGCAAATGGACGCCGATGCTCGTGAGTTTCGGAGCAGTCGCACTGAACCTCCTCTTGAACTACATTTTCATGTTCCGTCTGGATTTAGGGCATAAGGGCCTCGCGCTCTCGACATCGATCTGTGCCATTCTGAACTTCACGACGCTTTATATTCTCATGCTCACGCCGGCAAAAAATCTGGAGAGCGGAAAATTCGTCGGCACACTGATCCGTTGCTTCGCAGCCACGATTCCCCTCGCACTAGCATGCCATGCCGTTCTGACTTTTGGCCCTACTTTTTTCACAGGCACAGGACTCGCAAGCCGGATTGTGCTGGTTCTCAGCGCCGTGATCGCAGGCTCAGCGGCGTATTTCCTCAGCTGCCTGCTCCTGCGGGTGGATGAAACATCCGCTGCAATGGGCATCATCCGGCGGAAAATCTTCAAAAAGTAACGCACCCCCGAAAAAGTTGAAGCCCGTCGCAGCGAGTGCTACAACGGGCTTCTGTTCCCCCCAGAACAAGCTCAAAGTAGCATTGGATCGTGGCGGTGCAAGAACTTTTTTATTTTTTTTGAGCCTCGATAAAAAACTGGTCTGTAAAAGGAGCTCTCTGCAAAGTAGAACCTTTATGAATCCTGCCTTCCCTTCCGCGCTTCTTGAGAAAGTCCGCCAATCAAAAATCATCGCTGTTGTGGTCATCGACGATGCGAATGATGCCGCGCCGCTTGCAGGGGCCTTACTGGCCGGGGGAATCTCGGCGATCGAACTGACACTTCGCACTCCCACAGCTTTTGAATCCCTGCGCCGCATCCGCGAAGCCTATCCTGATATGATGACGGGCCTGGGCACGGTGCTGAAGACTGAGCAAGTGGACAAGGCTGTCGCTGCTGGGGCCGCATTTGCAGTCGCTCCAGGATTCAATGCCAACATCGTTCGTGCGGCGAAGTCGGCCGGTCTTGCCTTCGCGCCGGGCATTGTCACTCCCTCGGACATCGAAGGTGCCGCCGAGCTTGACTGCAAGCTGCTCAAATTTTTCCCGGCCGAACCGAGCGGCGGCGTGCCCTACCTGAGTTCCATGTCGGCCCCCTACGCACACCTTGATTTGGAATACATCCCCCTCGGCGGCTTGGATGAGGGCAACTTTACCCGCTACCTGTCCCTGAAAAATGTGCCTGCGGTGGGAGGATCTTGGATCGCCCCGCGCGATCTGATTCAGAAAAAGGAGTGGGCAACCATCACGGCCAACGCCCGCCGCGCCTTCGAAAAAATCTGAGTCCGGCCGGACACTGGGTGGCAATTCAAGCGCTGAAGAGTTCCGCGCCGTGATGGTTCATCATCGGCACCGGGAGAGGCTCTGGGTATTCGAAAATTTTCCCCTCGTAGTTGCGGATCACGATTTTTTCTGAATCGTGGTAAACGACGTAGTTGGGATTGATCGGCACCTTGCCACCGCCGCCCGGCGCGTCGATGACATATTGGGGAATGGCATAGCCACTGGTAAAACCGCGCAGGGACTCGATGATTTCGATACCTTTTGCAACCGATGTGCGCAGATGGGAGGAGCCTCGAATAAGATCGCACTGGTAAAGATAATACGGCCTGACACGGCAGAGGAGCAGTTTGTGGATGAGATCCTTCATCACCTCTGGACTATCATTGACGCCTTTCAGGAGAACGCTCTGATTTCCAAGTGGAATGCCACTATCGGAGAGGCGACCCAGAGCGTCACGGACTTCGCTCGTGAGTTCACGCGGGTGGTTCACATGCACACTCATCCACAGCGGATGATACTTGCGCAGCATGGCGCAGAGCTCCGGCGTAATGCGTTGTGGAAGGAAAATAGGAACCCGCGTTCCGATTCGGAGGAACTCGAGATGCGAGATGGAACGCAAGCGTCGAAGAATCGCCTCCAGGCGCGAGTCCGAAAGAAGAAGAGCATCGCCGCCGGATAGCAGAACATCACGAATAGCCGTATTTTTTTCCAAATAGCGGAATGCCTCCTCAAAATCGGTGACCAACTCCTGCTCCCCCACCCCGCTTACAACGCGACTGCGGGTGCAGTAGCGGCAATAAGACGCGCAGCGATCGGTAACGAGGAACAAAACGCGGTCAGGGTAGCGATGAACAAGACCTGGGACCGGCATGTGCGAGTCCTCACCGCAGGGATCAGCCATGTCATAGGGCGAATCGTAGCCCTCCTCGATGCGAGGAATCACCTGCCGACGAATGGGGCAGTCCGGATTGTCCCGCTCGATGAGATTAAAGTAATGCGGTGTGACGGCCAGCGCCAGCTTGGTTCCCGCAAGAAGAACACCTGCTCGCTCCTCGCTGTTGAGCTGAAGATGCTCCTCCAACGCAGCCAATGTAGTGAC
The DNA here is from genome assembly GCA_026398285.1 of Verrucomicrobiota bacterium. Classification (GTDB taxonomy): domain Bacteria; phylum Verrucomicrobiota; class Verrucomicrobiia; order Chthoniobacterales; family Terrimicrobiaceae; genus UBA967. The sequence continues at coordinate 3,656 of JAPLTI010000006.1, read as the reverse complement.
ACGATGCCTCTGCTGCCAGCGCCAGTCACCCCACTCAGAGGATTGCGCATTTTTCCAATAACCAGGGGCATGGGAAATGAATCGCGAAGCAGGCGCGGTGGACGGTTCGGACATTTGAATTTCTGAGAGGCTACGACGATCACCGGGAGTGTCAACGCGGACGTTCAAGGGTGGATTCGCAAACCTTGCCAGCTTCAAACGCCAGGTCTGAAAATCCACTGGCATGACCCCGCGCAATTACAGAAAACTCCGCAATCCAAGCTGAAATTCACCCACGACTCTGCTCAGTGATTTGTGGGAACTTGAGCAGTTGGCACTCCAATCATTCGGCTCCGACTTTTCTTGAGTTTTGAAGTGTCATGCCAAGCGTCGATTGATACTATCACGGAATGTCATCAGCCATCATGTCCCAAAAAATGGACACTATCCGCCAAGCCATCGAGAATGGTTCGGCAAGCCCTGAGATCGCGGAGGCCTCTGAACGGCCGCCTGCAGGAACTCGGCGACACCGAGAACTACTATCTCAAGGCGATGAATTGCCCCCCCCACCATCGGATTTTTGCTGCGGAGCCACGAAGCTACCGCGACCTGCCGCTGCGACTAGCTGAATACGGCTGCTGCTACCGCTATGAACAGAGCGGAGAGCTTTTCGGACTGATGCGCGTGCGCTCGCTTAACATGAACGATGCGCACATTTACTGCACAGAGGAGCAGTTCGCGGAAGAGTTCCGCGCGGTGAATGAGATGTATCTCCAATACTTCAAGGTTTTCGGATTGGAGAAATACCAGATGCGCTTCTCCACGCATGATCCCGAAAAACTGGGGCAAAAATTTGTGAACGAGCCGGAGCTTTGGAAGAAGACCGAAGACATGGTTCGAAATGTTCTCGTGGAGAGCGGCATCAATTTTGTGGAGGTGCCGAACGAAGCCGCCTTCTACGGCCCGAAAATCGATGTGCAGGTCTGGAGCACCATCGGGCGCGAATTCACCATCGCCACGAACCAGGTTGATTTTGCCGTTCCCGCTAAATTCGGACTGCACTACCGCGACCGCGACAACACCGAGAAGACGCCTCTCTGCATCCACCGCGCCCCGCTCGGCACCCATGAGCGCTTCATTGGATTTCTCATCGAGCACTACGCCGGGAACTTCCCACTCTGGCTTGCTCCAGAGCAGGTGCGCGTCATAACGCTCAACGACGACCCGGCCTTGATCGCCTACGCCGAACCCATCGTCAACGAACTCCGCCGTCAGATGGTCCGGGCCGAGGCGGATTTTGGATCCGATCCAGTGAAGGCCAAGATCGCCGATGCCGAGAAGGCCCGTGTGCATACGATGTTGGTCATCGGCCACCGCGACATGGAGTCAGGCAATGTCAGCGTCCGTCTGCATGGCAAGGGCAACATCGGCGCCAAGCCGCTTGCCGAAGTCACAGCGGATATCTTCGCCTCAATCCGCGAACGCCGCGCCTGATTGGCGCTGTCTTTTCGCTTGTCACTCAATCCACCTATTTCAAAGTAACGAACTCTATTTATGCCAAACACCATTCTCGTCGGCGCCCAGTGGGGCGATGAAGGAAAAGGAAAAATCATCGACTTCCTCACGGATGAAGCCGAGATCGTCGTCCGCAGCCAAGGCGGCAACAACGCCGGTCACACGATTGTCATCGGCGGTGAGAAATATGTCCTCCACCTCATTCCCTCCGGCATTCTCCGCAAATCGAAAACCTGCGTGATCGGCAACGGCGTGGTTCTCGACCCTGTGGCTCTTGTTGGTGAAATCGAAGGTCTGCGCAAACGCGGCGTGAAGGTTGAAAAAAATCTACTCATCAGTGATACCGCCCACCTTGTTCTTCCCTATCACCAGGCCCTCGATGGACTGCGCGAGACGCAGAAGGGCTCGAAGAAAATCGGCACCACCAAGCGCGGCATCGGCCCAGCTTATGCCGACAAAGCCTCACGCACAGGCCTGCGCACTGGAGACCTCCTGCGCATGGATGTCCTGAAGGAAAAACTCACGCAGCGCATCAAGGAGAACAACGCCCTCCTCAAGAGCCTTGGCGCGCCAACGCTGAATGCGAGCAAGATCATCAAAGACACACTGGCAGCAGCCGAGGTTCTACGGCCATTCATCACGAATACTGTGATGTTCCTGCACCGCGCGCTTGAGATGAAGACCAACATGCTCTTCGAAGGCGCTCAAGGAACCTTTCTCGACATCGACCACGGCACTTATCCGTATGTCACCAGCTCGAATACCACCTCCGGCGGAGCCTGCACTGGTAGCGGCGTGCCACCGCACCGGATTGACAAGGTCATGGGCGTCCTCAAGGCCTACACCACGCGAGTCGGCGAGGGCCCTTTCACAACGGAAGACGACGCGCTCGGCGACCGTTTTCACGCCATGGGCCGGGAATTCGGTGCCACAACCGGCAGAGCCCGGCGCTGCGGATGGTTCGATGCCGTTTCAACAAGATATTCTGTGATTTTGAATGGCATCGATGAGCTAGCCATTACGAACCTCGATGGACTCGACGGCGTGGAGTCGATCAAGCTCTGCGTCGCCTACCGCCTTGACGGCAAAGTGCTGGACTTCCCGCCAACCGACTCCGAACACCTTTCCCGCTGCGAGCCAGTTTACATCGAGATGCCCGGCTGGCTGAAATCCACCGAGAAGGCCAAGAAATTCTCCGACCTCCCGCCAAAAGCCCGTGCCTATGTGAAAAAAATCGCAGAACTCACTGGCGCGAAGCTATCCATCGTGAGCATCGGACCAGCCCGCGCTCAGACCATTAGACTCTGATCGTGAGCAGCACCCCCAAGCATGTCGCCATCATCATGGATGGAAACGGCCGCTGGGCCCAGCAACGGGGACTTCCTCGGCTTGCGGGCCACGAAGCAGGGTCGAAATCCATCGAACGCTGTGTGCAGGCGTGCCTGGACACCGGTGTGCAATATCTCACACTGTATGCGTTTTCCTCGGAGAACTGGAAACGCCCGGCCCTTGAGGTCAATGGCCTCATGCTTTTGCTCGAAAACTTCCTGAACCAAAAGAGGGACGAAATGGTCCGTGAGGGAATTCGCCTCCACCACATCGGCCGCATCCATGAGCTCCCGAGCGTTTGCCAACGCAAGCTGCGCGAGGCCATGGAGGCGACGGCAGCGAATACCAAACTCCACTTCACACTCGCCCTGAGCTACAGCGGACGAGCCGAAATCCTTGATGCCGTGAGGTCTCTCGCACGCGATGCCGCTGCAGGAAAATTAGACCCGGATTCCATTACATCCGAGGTCTTCGAATCCCGTCTGAACACGGTCGGCATACCTGACCCCGACCTACTCATCCGCACTTCGGGCGAAATGCGTATTTCCAATTTCCTCCTCTGGCAACTGAGCTACACAGAAATCCATGTGACGAAGAAATTCTGGCCCGATTTCAACCGGGAGGATTTCTTTGAGGCCTTGGAGGATTACAAATCCCGCTCCCGCCGCTTCGGAGGAGTCTGAGCAGCCTGTGAGTGCCACAGTTTCAGAGCAAATTACCAATATCGCGGCTTATCGCTTTGCCGAGTTGAGCGATCTGAAGCCACTTCGAGAGAACCTGATCACACTCTGCCGCCAAGAGCGCCTGAAGGGAACGATTCTCCTCAGCACCGA
>JAPLTI010000241.1 GCA_026398285.1 Verrucomicrobiota bacterium | reverse complement strand
GTCACGCTGATGTGGCTGGTGCGCTTGCGGATGGGACCTGCGCTGCCGCGAGCTTTTGGCTGAAAGCGCTTGAGAGTTGGGCCTTCTCCAACAACAGCTTCCTTAACAACAAGGTCGTTGGGGTTGAGCTGATTGTTATTCTCAGCGTTGGCTATCGCGCTTTTGAGCGTCTTGAGGATGAGGCCTGCCGCTTTCTTGGGAGTGAAACGCAGGAGATCGACTGCGTCGGTAGCTGGCAACCCTTGAATGGCACGAGTGACCTCGCGAGCCTTGAAGGCCGAGATTTTGGCGAACCTATGAATCGATTTTACCTGCATTGTTATGTTGTGTTTATTTATTTTTGGGCGTCCACTTTGAGGGTGTCGCCCTTTTCTATACGAGTAGTTTCAGTCGTAAGAGATTGAATCACGCCGCCGGAAACTCTTTCCCGGACGTCAACTATTTTGATGGTGTTTATCATTTTGCCATTTCGGTAGACCTGAAACGGCATTCCTACTTTGACCCCATGGGCTTTGCCTATATTTGCAACAACAAGAGATATTTCATCTCTTGTATCAAGAACAACACCACTTGCCAGGCTTGGCTCTATGCTATCTTCTTGCAATCGAGTATTATCTTTGAGCAGTTCGCCTGTTTTTCTTAACTCAGACTCGACCGCGAGTCGAGTTTGTGGATTTGTTTCAACTGATGTTAACAAAAGCATTTGAATGGCTTCAGATAGCATTAGCAACTGCTGCCTAGCGGAGTCCTTGTCATTTTTCATGACTCGCAACTCGCGAAGGCACTGAAGCAGTCGTGCTTCTAAAGCCCCTTTATGGCTGTCTTTTTCGGTTGCAGCAAGTGCTTCGAGTCTGAGACTTGCGTCTTTAAGCTCTCGGCGATTTGCTTCGGCACTATTTCCCATTTCCGCTACTGTAGCAGTCAGCGCGCTAATGGTCGTTTCGGCCAAGAGGAGTTTCTCCCTCAAGGCACCAATAGTATTAATCTGTCAAAGATCGTTCATCCTGAGCCTTGGCTATAGAAAGCGGTGGCAGGATGATGAGTGCTGCCGCCGTGGCGACAACCCTCATGTGTTTACTTGGTCACTTTTGCGGTGTGAGAACCGTGTTTCTTAAAGATACGGGTTGGGGAAAATTCACCCAACTTATGGCCAACCATATTTTCTGTTACAAAAACAGGAATGAAGGTTTTGCCATTGTGAACGTTAAAAGTGTGTCCGACAAAGTCTGGAGTGATCGTGCTGCGGCGTGACCAAGTTTTGATTGGTTTTTTGCCGCCCGATTCGTTCATCTTGTCGATTTTGTCGAGGAGCTTCCATTCGACATACGGGCCTTTTTTAAGTGAGCGTGCCATGATTAGTTCTTAGCTTTGGATTTACGGCGCTGAACGATGAACGTATCGCTGGGTTTATGTTTGCGGCGAGTCTTGAAGCCCTTGGCGAGTTGGCCCCATGGGGACATCGGATGGTGACGACCGCCACCGCCCTTGCTCTTGCCTTGTCCTCCACCCATTGGGTGATCGACAGGGTTCATGACCATACCACGAACATGCGGACGGATGCCAAGCCAGCGACTGCGTCCAGCTTTTCCTGACGAAACATTCATATGGTCGGAGTTGCCGACCTGACCGATTGTTGCGTAGCAGTTCTCGTTGATGCGGCGGATTTCACCGGACGCCAGTTTGACCAGAGCGTAGCCACCTTCGCGGTTGGCTAGGACTGCTACCGAGCCGGCGCTACGCACGATCTGTCCGCCACGGCCTGGGATAAATTCAACATTGTGAATCGAGGTTCCAAGTGGGATGGACTTGAGCGGGAGAGCATTTCCGACATTTGGATCGGCTTTCTCACCTGCCACTACTTTGTGGCCAACCTCAAGGCCCACTGGCGCGAGGATGTAGGCTTTCTCCCCGTCCTCGTATTTCAGAAGGGCAATGCGAGCCGTGCGATTTGGATCGTATTCGATGGCAGTAACTTCAGCCACTGCATCGCGACGGCTACGCTTGAAATCGATGATACGGTAGCGGCGCTTGTGCCCTCCACCGACATGGCGCATCGTGATGCGGCCCTGATTGTTGCGACCGCCTGTGCGCTTGATTGGTTCTGTGAGATTTTTTTCCGGCTTCGTCTTCGTGATCTCAGCGAAATCCGGAAGCGCCTTGAAGCGAGCGGCAGGGGTGAGTGGTCTGAAAGTTTTGATGGCCATGGTCTGTATTTCTTAGACGAGATCGAGTTTTTCGCCCTCTTTCAAGGTAACGATTGCTTTCTTCCAGCTGGCTTGGCGGCCAAAGTCGGCACGACGCTCGCGCTTTTTCTTTCCAGCAAAATTGGCTGTGTTCACATCAGCGACCTTCTTTTTGAAGATCACCTCAATGGCGCGTTTGATTTGCAGCTTGTTAGCCGATGGACGAACACGGAAAACGTATTTGTTAAGCTTTTCGGAAAGCAGAGTGGCTTTCTCGGTCAGCAGGACTGTTTCAATATGGTCGTAAACTTCAGTATTCATTACGCGAGCCTTTCGGAAATTTTTTCAAGCGCCGCGCGAGTGACGATGATTTTGTCAAATGCGAGGAGATGCTCGGTGTTGACATCAGATGCGCGGGTGAGTTGGGCAGTGGCCACATTGCGAGCGGCCTTGAAAGTATTTTCATCAAACCCTTCGGAAACGATGAGGGTCTTGCGAGCATCCGGTGTAGCGGAGCGGAGAAGTGTGACGAACTGCTTGGTCTTGGGTTCTGCCACAACGAAGCTGTCTACGAGCAGAACATCACCAAGAGCGATGCGGGCGCTGAGAGCCTTGCGGAGCGCGAGTTTTTTGACAGCCTTCGGAGTGTTCTTTGTATAATCGCGTGGAACTGGTCCATGAGCTACGCCACCACCAACCCAAACTGGGCTGGAGAAGTATCCGGCGCGGGCACGGCCTGTTCCTTTTTGACGCCATGGTTTGCGCCCCGAGAGATTCACATCGGCTTTGGTCTTTGCACAGGCAGTGCCGCTGCGGCGGGCTGCTTGGAGTGCAACGACCACATCATGCACAGCCTGGTTGCCCTTGGCTTCCTCTGTGATGAGTTCAATCTTCGCCTTGGCGGCGTCTGCGGCTGTAAGAACGGTGGCGCTCATGATCAAAAATTTTCGACAGCACAATGACTCGCCACCGCTTTCGTAGCGGCTTCGGCTGGAGTATGTGCGTTGTTTTTCATGTTTCTTTTTTCCGCGTAGCTTCAGGTTTCAAAGGAAAAGAATCTTCGATAATTCGCTGATTCCATCCCCCTCGAGGCTTTGCGGGAAGGGGGAAGCTACAGAGCCGCGAAAAGTTGGCAAGAGAAAAAATGAAAAAATTTACAAGCCGCGTTCTTGTTGCCTCCGCGATGGAATGCCGCGAGGAAATTCCGGTGCGTCTTCAATAGCGAAATTCCGGCTTCGAATCAGCCGGTGCTTCCATCTCGGAAATCGGATGGAGAACATCAACGGGTTCCGGCAAAGACTCGAATTCAGGCATTGGAACGGAGCTTTCGAACGCATTCGAAATTCCCGCCGAACCGCTCTGAGAGCGTTTGCGAGCGGGGCTCGCTGAGGGCTCAGGTTCACGCGGCGGGGCTGGCTCAATCTCCTCGTTGGCGATGTAGCCCGTGCGGCCGCCCTTGATCTCCACGTAACTGAAACCAAACTCGCGGCGCAGCATTTTCACACGCTCTCCCCGCTTGAGCGAAGCATCCGGCCCGCGCTCTTGTCCCGGCCCGAGAGAGTAGAAAGGAGCATAGTCCGACTGGACCAAAAACTCCGGCGCCTTGTCGGGATCGAAGCTCTGCGTGGCGCATCCGACGAGACACGCAGCAGTCAGAAAAAGAACAGCGATTATTTTGATTTTTGAGAGGAGCACCATGCCTGCAAAGTCTCCAAGACTATGCACCGATGGACCCCGGTGCGCAATCGCATTGGCACACACTCTGGGATGTGAGCACGGCATCGATCAGGCGTGCTCGTGGTTCAACTTTTGCATCCGGCCAGACGATCACATTTTCCAACACGGCATCCTCTCCCACATCCGCTCCCGCTGCGACCGCCGAGCAGCCCTCAATCAAGGCTCCCTGGCGAATACGCGCACCGCTTTGAACCGGCTGCAGCCAGTCAGAGGGAAGATAAGAAAAGGTGTGTGCGCCTTCGTTCAAAACCCGGTGCACACCCATGTAAGACGGGATATTTCCGATATCAAACCACACGCCCTCATCGATGAACTCTCCGCCCACCACAACTCCCCGACGCATAAGATCGACCAACACAGGGATAATGGAAACAACATCACCCGCCGGGATGTGTTGGAAAATTTCAGGAGAGAAAACACTCACACCTGTGAAAAGAAACGACGGCTCGGAGCGGCCCCCGATGAGACCACGCATATCGGTGATTCGACCTGTCGAGGGATCGCACTGAATGCGGCGCTCCGCACCAGAGGCGCGCAGTGCGAGTGTTGCGATGCGGCCCGAGCGCTGGTGCGATGCGATCAGGCTTTGCAGCGGGAAGTCCGCGAGAACATCACCATTGTAAACCAGAAAAGGCTCATCTCCGATGAGGTCGGCGGCGTTCTTGATGCCGCCGCCTGTCTCGAGAAGCACAGGTTCATGGCGAAAAAAAACCGGGCATCCGCGATACTCCGCGCGGCCGTTGGCCTCTCCAAGCCAGCGTGCGTAAGCTTCCGGTCGATGGTGCGTGTTGACAACGAATCGGGTGACTCCTGCGGCAATCAGGTGATCAAAAGCAAAAGTGATGAGCGGTTTGTTGAAGATAGGAACAAGAGGCTTCGGCCGCTCGTCGGTGAGAGGCCGCAGACGGGTTCCCAACCCCGCGCCAAGAACGAAAGCCGTCTTGATTTCTCCGCTCAATGTCCACCCTCCCTTGCGAGGAAATCAGGATTCATGATCCACAAAATAGCGCATCGGCTTCATCTCGCTTTCGACGAATCCATGCTTGAGATAGAACCTACGCGACTCCTCGGGGTTGTCGGTGAGAAGTGTGATGCGGAGAAATTTTTTATCACGCGCAAAGCCGATGGCATGTTGCAAGAGGCGCGAGCCGTAGCCGCTCCCGCGATGCTCCCGGTGCACCACCAGGTCTTCCAGCACCAGCACAAATCCCCCCTCCGCCGTGCTGATGGTGATGAGCAGATTGATCATTCCAATAATCATCCTCTCATTTCGAAGAACAAAAATTCGACCCCTCGATGGTTGCTCCAAAATCAGCCGCAGGCCGCGCATTTGTTTTTCCCTGTCGGGCTGAAAATCCGCCTCTTGCAGGAACAAGTCACGGAGGAGTTCAGTCAACTCGGGCAGGTCGTCCAAGGTCGCGGGTTCGATTCGGAGATCGGGCATGGACGATTTATCTCACACCGATTTCCCTCAAGCAACCCGCGAGCGCCGGAAATCAGCGACCAAACTTTCGATCCAGCTCGCTGAACGACCATTGGATCATACTTGGCCTTCCTTGCGGGCAGGCATAAGGCAACTCGCATTTCAGCAACTCCCGCACCAGACGACGCGCGCGGGATTCCTCGTAGTCGAAGCCGTTCAGCGCGGCGATGCGCGAGACTGAGCGCACGAGGGCATCGAGCACCGGTTGGCCAGAGCCGAGAAGACCGGTGGATCGCAGAGTTTCGCACACATCGAGCAACGCCGCGCGGGCATCCCGCTCCGCGAGGCACGAGGGTAGAGCCTCGACCTTGAAGGAATATCCCCCGAAGGCTTCGAGTAAAAATCCCGCCTTCTGCAGGGCTTCGAGATTTTCGGAAATCCAGACCGCATCCTTTGGCGTGAGCTCGACGATTTCTGGGAGGAGTAAGCGCTGAGAGGCCACATGACCAAGAGCAGCCTCGCGGCGAAGGCCTTCGAAAAGAATCCGCTCCGATGCCGCCCGGGCATCGAGGATAACGAGTCCCTCCGCACCCTCCATAAGTATCCAACGCCCGCCAAGACCGCCCAGAACACGAAAGGCATCGTCATTCTCTACCGCTCGCTCGGCCGGCGGCATGACGGGCAGATCCATTTGCGGAGGCGGGGAAAACGCGGGACGCGATGGGCGATGGGGAACCGCCTCCGGCATCGGTTCGCTCCGAAGCGTCGCCGGCTCTTTCGGAGAAGCCTCCACCGGCGTCCTAAACGCATCCAGCGCCTGCTTGGCAGCCGCATAGACCGCCTGCCGAACTTGATCCGGTCGATGCAAACGCACTTCGCGCTTGGCGGGGTGCACATTGCAATCGAAAGAGAGCGGATCCATCGTAACCCTTAAAACCGCCAGCGGATGCCGCCCCTTTGGCAGCGCCTCCGCATAAGCCTCACGCAGGGATTGAAAGACCGCCGGACACTGAACCACACGCCTGTTGAGAACCACAAACTGCAACTCCCGGTCAGGCCTCCCCTCCCCTGGTTTCGCCACGAAGCCTTCGATGCTAATGCCATGTTCCTCTATTGGCTGAACGGCCATGAGTCGCCTCACGAAATCCGCTCCAAAAAGATCACGGATTCGCACCTCATGGTCTTTCGTGGCCGCAGCCTGCCAAACGACCCGCCCATCGCGCACAAGCGTCATCGCGACATCCGGGTGGGCGATGGCGAGCGACTGCATCTGATGCAAAATATGGGCCGCCTCGGTCTCCTCGCCCCGCAGAAATTTTTTTCGAGCCGGCAGGTTGAAGAACAACGAGCGCACTTCCACCGATGTTCCCGGAGCGCCTCCGCTGTCCGAGACCGACTCGATTTTCCCGCCTGCGATCTGGATTTCCGTTCCAGCCGCAGCCTCGGCGGGGCGTGTCACCAGACGGAATCTGGAGACGCTCGCAATACTCGGCACCGCCTCCCCGCGAAATCCCATGGTGCCGACATCCGCCAAATCGGCCGCCGTCCGGATCTTGCTCGTGGCATGCCGCTCCAAGCTGAGCAGCGCATCCTCGCGATCCATCCCGGAGCCGTCGTCCTCGACACGAATCAACTGCGTTCCTCCTCTGGCGAATTCCACACGAATCCTCCGCGCACCTGCATCGATGCTATTTTCCACCAGTTCCTTCACCACCGAAGCCGGGCGCTCCACGACCTCACCCGCCGCAACTTGGCTTGCGACTTCGTCTGTGAGCAGGCGGATCTTTCCCATGTCGATTGACTTTGCACGGATTCGTTCATAAGAAAAGAGCGTGATCACTCTCACGGACCAAGCTGCTCTTGCCCTGCTGGACCTGATTGCCTCCAAAGGTTCAGGGGAAGGACTCCGCCTAGCCGTCGAAAAAGGCGGCTGCGCAGGCCTCCAATACGTCATGGAAATCGACTCCGCACAACCCACCGATGCCATCATCGAGCACATGGGAGCCAAGGTTTTCATTGATCCAGACAGCGCAGAAAAATTGGAAGGCTCCTCATTGGACTACGAGGACGGTCTGTCCGGCGCCGGTTTCCGCATTCGCAATCCCCATGCCACAAGATCCTGTGGTTGCGGCACATCTTTCGAACCCGCTGGAGCCGCTGAGGCCTAAGCAAAAATGCCGCTAGATCCAGAAACAAAAAACAGCCGCGCCTGGTTCAAGGACCCCGACTCCGAACAATCCAAACCCGCGCGCAAAGATGAAGGCGGCCTCTTTGGCTGGACCATCCTCATCTTGATCTTCATCGGCATCGCCATCGCGTGCTGGATCGGAAGCTTCTATGTTTTTGGACATCCGGAAAAGCCCTTCAGCCACGAAGTCCTGAGCAAACTCAAAAAAATCGAGCCTCCGAAGCGCTTCGAACTCACAGAAGCTCCTCGCGGCGAATTCCTCCGCGCGCCGCAGATCATCGAGCGCTATGGGAAAATGAAACCCCGTCAACTCGAGCGCACGAATGAAATCCTCATTCGCAACTACATCCGCAACTACAAGCCCGCCGATGGCCTCGTGCCCTATGTCCTCGGCACCTTCAACATCCTCGACTCCTTTGAACTCACAGGAAGTGATTACTTCCCCTCCGGCGTGGCCGCGCTGGCTGTTTCAAAGGACGACCCACGCCTTCTGATTGAGCAGATTTTTTCCTCGGGCAAGCGGGTCATCCCCACTCTGCACCGCACGCTACTTACCGGCCTCGACATTGATCTGAAGCGCGAAAACGAACTGGCAGCCATCATCCACATCGAACGCCTCAAGGACGGACGCCTCAAGCTCACGACGGTTTCCATTATGTATCCGAGCTACGAGTCTGTCGCCTCGGACGGCACATTCACACTCGAACCGCCCACGATGCTCAATGTGCGCGCCGGACTGCCAGTGGTCGATGCCACCCGTCAAACCGAGGCCGATGCGAAATACGAGCACTTCCGTAAAAAAGCCCGCCTCGCCGCGACAAAAAAACAGGAGCCCAAGCCCGAGGACGCAGCCGCCGCACAGGCACGCCTGATGCGTGTTGAGAAGCCAGTTCCCGTTAACATGCCAGAGCCAACCCCGGCAGAAACCCCCACCCTTCTGGCCTCCGCTCTGCCCACTCCTACGCCTGCACCAAGCCCGTTACCCACAGCCACACCGTCGCCCACTCCTGCACCATCAGCCACCCCATCGCCGTCGCCATCCGCTACGCCGAGTCCATCACCTTCGCCTACACCAGAGACTCCAAAAGCCATCGCGGCGGCCGGTTCTAAAAACTGGCCACTCTATGAACCGGGTCGCATGCCAAGAGGCCGCCTTGTTGCACCGGGCGACCTTTCGGACATTGCGAGAAAAGGCACCGGCGGCGAGAGGATTTATCTGCAGGGCAGCTTCAATGTCACAGCGGCTGGAGGCGACCGCGCCGTCATGCGTGCTCCACAACGAGGCTTTGGATCACGCACCGACAATATCCGCATCATCGTTCAATACCCGAACGGCATGACCGCACCGGCAGATGGCGCCGCAGTCTCTCGCGACTCCCGGCGTCCCTTCCAGGTCATGGAAGTCAAAGAAAGCCCGGGCGGTCAGATCAATGTCTATGTCCGCGAGGTCACCAAGCCTTAGCGACCGCATCCGCCAGGAGATCGAGACGCGGGGCCCCCTGCCCTTCTCCCGTTTCATGGACCTTGCGCTCTATGATCCTCTCGAGGGCTACTACACATCGGGCCGCGCCGCCGTGGGCCGCGAGGGCGACTTCTTCACAAGCGTGAGCATCGGACCCGTCTTCGGCGCCATTCTAGCAGGGCAGTTTTTGGAAATGTGGGAAGCACTTGGACGCCCACCAGAGTTCCGTCTTGTCGAGCAAGGCGCGAATGATGGCCGCCTATCAAGCGATATCCTGAAAGCCCTGTCTGAAACTCCTCTGGCCGGGGTTCCTCTCACCATCATCGAACCAGCTTCCGTTCTCCGCGAAAAACAGGCCGCCACACTTGCGGACAGGAATGTCCAGTGGGTCGAGCGCCCGGAGGATCTACCACCCTTCGAGGGCGTTCATTTTTCCAACGAGCTGTTCGACGCCCTGCCCTTCGACATTCTAGAGGCACGCGCCGATGCCTGGCATGAACTGCAGGTGCACGCCGAGGAAGCCGGTTTTTCCTTCCAACCAGCCCCGCATCCGATCCAGAACATGGATCTCCCGCCGCGCCCTGACGGCTACCGAACGGAACTCCGCCGCCACCAGCGCAACCTGATCGAAACGATTTCCTCGCGCCTGCGCCGTGGGTTTCTCCTAGCCATCGACTATGGAATGCCTCGCGCCGAACTCCTCGCCCCGCACCGCTCGGGCGGCACGCTCTCCTGCTACGCACAACACCGCAGGGATGAGGCCCCGCTGGAAAATCCAGGTCAAAAAGACATCACAGCCCATGTCGATTTCACCGCCCTCGCGCAGGATGCCGCCGACTGCGGCTTCGCACTCGAGGGCTACACCGACCAGCACCACTTCCTTGTCGGCGCATCCACAGCCCTTATGAAATCCCTCGACGGCGCCGCGCCGACTCCTTCGACACTTAAAATCCTGCGCAGCCTCCGCACCCTGCTCCACCCCGAAACCATGGGAACGCAGTTCAAATCGATTCTGTTTTCAAAAAAAGCTCCTCTTGCGAAACCGCTCTCAGGCTTCCAACACGCGGGCGATTGCGGATTTCTTCTCGAGTGATACAAAAATTAAATTTGACCACCTGAACACAAACGAGCACTTTTGAGCCATGGCAACATCTGTTCTATTCAGGGCGCGCGTTCCCTCCGATCGACTCAAACGGGCTGAAAAAATCTTTTCGCGTTTGGGAATGAAAACAAGCGACGCTTTCAACATCTTTCTAGCCCAAGTCGAACTGCGGAAAGACATGCCCTTTTCCATAACCGCAAATCCGGAACCATTGCTCACAACCGCCGAACAGGGCAAAGCATGGGAGGCAGCTCTTGGCGAGTATTGATGCCAACGCTGGGGAGGTCTGGACCGTTGATTTCGGCACTGCCGCAAAACAACGACCCGTTCTTGTTTTAGCATTTCCCCAGCCCTCTGACGCCCGCGCCTTGGTCGTTGTCGTTCCCCTTACCTCCCAACTTCGCGGCTTGCGCGGAGAGGTTGATATTGGAAAACCCAAGTGGCTCCCGAAGCATTCCGCCGTCAATGTCCAAGGATTCGCCAGCATCGACCAAAACGCCCTTCAGCGAAAACTCGGTAGACTGAATGACCACCAATTGGAGTCGGTGAAGGATGCGGTAAGGGATTTGTTAGATTTTTAGCCCGCAGCGTTTTGTGAAACGCCGAGCGCCGACACGCAAACGCCTCCCCTCTTATTTCGCAGGAGGCTCGGGCTTTTCGGTGGGCTTGTGGTCGCCGCCGACGAAATATTTTTCCACGAGGTAGAAGCAGGCCGGGATGAGGAAGATCGAGAGGAAGGTGGCTGCGAGCATGCCTCCGATGACCGTTGTGCCGAGGACCTGGCGGCTTACCGCGCCTGATCCGCTGGCGAGCGCGAGCGGGACGGTGCCGAGAATGAAGGCAAAGGCGGTCATCAGGATTGGACGCAGGCGCAGTCTGGCACCTGCGAGCGTGGCTTCGAAGAGAGGCTTCCCTTTTTCGTATTCATCCTTGGCGAATTCGACGATGAGAATGGCATTCTTCGCGGCGAGGCCGATGAGCATGACAAGGCCGATCTGTGCGTAGAGGTTGTTCTGCATGCCACGCATCGAGAGGCCGGCGAAAGCTCCGAAAACGGCGACAGGCGTTGTGAAGAGAACACTGAAAGGCAGGCTCCAACTCTCGTATTGCGCGGCGAGGATGAGGAAGACGAAGAGCAGCGAGAGACCGAAAATCGCGCTTGGCGGCACACCTTGGGCGGCCTGGTTTTCCTGATACGACATGCCGAAATAGTCGTAGCCCATGCCGGCCGGCATGGTTTCGCGGAAGACCTCCTCCATGGCGCGCATGGCCTGTGCGGTGGAGTATCCGGGAGCGACGGA
>JAPLTI010000185.1:9341-12927 GCA_026398285.1 Verrucomicrobiota bacterium | reverse complement strand
GCCCTGCTTGCCATCATTCCCTTCAAACAAGGAGAACCTCTTTCCGCCTTCTTCGAATTATACCACCGCCACCGCAGAGAAGCACTCAACCTCATCCTCAACTCCCGTCCCGCTCTATGAATAGTCCAGCCAAACGCCCTGTGCCATGCCGTCCCTACACGCCCCAGCACAAGGGCAAAGTCGAACGCGGCATCTGCCATGTCAAAAACATCGCGCTCAAAGGCCACGACTTCGAGAGTCTCGCCGCCGAGAATGCCCACCTCGCCCATTGGGAAAAATCCGTCGCCGACACGCGCATCCACGGCACCACCAAACGCCAAGTCGCCGAGCACTTCGGGGAAACTAGGGGTCAGGGTTCATTTTCTTTCATTTTTTCCGATACAAACCTCGCCAATTTTGCAGAAACCTTTTTCTCGATCCACGATAAAGCCATGAGGTGGATAGCCCTGCTTGCATTGACTGCGTTTTTCATGCCCGGATGCTCGGCGATCCATTATTGAGATACCGTTGTCTTTTTCCACAGCAATCCTGCAAGCAGCACCTTTCGCGGTTCGGTGAGCTATGCTCGGCCGATGGAGAGGAGAACACGGAGGTCCTTCTCGGCCGCCACTCCAGCGAAGCCAACGAGGACGTTGGCGCTCCCATGCCATCCGCAGGATTGGTTCTCGCGCCTCCAGACGACAAAATATCAATAATTAAAGCCCGACCCCTTTAATGTGTAACCGTGCGGCGGGAATTACACACTAACCCATTCCGCCGCTGGATTCGTTTTCAGTGATTATCCCAACGGCGGCGAAGTTCCTTGCGCATCCAGTGGTTGGATTCCCAGGGATCCGCTATGGGATTGCCTGAGCGAGCTTCGAGAGGAGCGTATATTGGCGGGCCGAACTCGGGTGTCACCGTCATGAAGTCATGTCCCTCGGCGCTCATCCGCTCGCGGATACGGGTCCAGAAGCCTATGCTTAGGTCCACCCAATCGCGGTAGGCGGGATTTTGTGGGTCGCTCAACTGCGGGCCTTCGCAGAAACCGACGCGGGCATGGATGTGATCCGCTGCGGCAATGATGGCATCGACTATCTTCGGTTGGTCGCCGAGGTTGCTCTCGTGGACGCAGAGAAGGTGCGAAAAATCCGCCGTTAGGCGAAGGCCTGGGACAGCTTCCAGATAGGCGCGGCAGAGTGGGCCTGTGAAGAGGGCGCGGCCGCGATGCGTTTCATGGAGCAGGGGCACGCCTTCGCGCAGGGACAGTTCAAGCGCCCCTTCGAACAGTCGTCGATTTTCGTCGAAGGTGAAGATGTCGCGGCCTGTGTGGCAATTGATAGCGATGGGTTCGTATGCGAGTGCATGGTGGTAGTTTTTCTGGAGTGAGGCGAGGTGTTCTGGGGGGTTTGATCCTGTGGAGGAAATCTGGGCGATGAGCTTGAGGCCTGAATCGCGGTGGAGGCGGAGGATTTCCTCGCGGCTTTCCGGTCGGTCTTTCAGGTAAATCTCGGTGGCGTCCCAACCCGCCGCGACGCATTGTTGAATGAACCAGCCAAGGGGCTTTTCGTAGACTTCCCAGCAGGCTTTGGCGAATAGCGTTTTGATAGTTTGAGAGGCGATGTGGCGGCGCAGACGGGATCGGACCGCTTGTGCGACGCCGATTTGTATTTAGTGGGAGTTCTTGTAACGGCTGGAGGCGCCACGGGCGGCCATCACTTCCGGATAAGCGCGTGTCGGATCGGCAAAGCGGTTGCCGCCGAGATCGCGTCCTTTGGCGAGGTAGACCTGGTGGGCGCCGGCGAATTTCTCCTCATTGAATTTGCAGGCGGTGCTGGCAAAACGCATCGTCCATCCGCAGCGGCGGATCGAGGAGGTGTTCGGTTCGCTACCGTGCATGATGCGTGCATCGTGGAGCGAGCACTCGTTGGCCTGAAGTTCGATGTAGACCTGACGGTCGTCATCGCGCTGCTCTTTTTTGATTTCAGTGCCGAAGACGCTCGTTGCCGTGTCAACTGCATCGTAGTCGGAAAATCCCTTCTGTCCCTCGACATGCGTGCGGGGAATCACCTTCATGCAACCGTTCACCTTTGTAGAAGGATCGATAGCCAGCCAAACGGTTACGATTTCCATCGGATTGACCTGGCCATTCCAGTAGGCCGAGTCCTCATGCCAGGGAACGCGTTTTCCATTGCCCTTCGGCTTGCAGATAAAGTGGGTGGAGAAGAGCGCGATGTCGGGACCGACGATCGGCTCGACAAGCGCGAGGATGTTTTCATCGAACGCATACTTCAGCAACTCGGGATGCATGAAGTGGGGAACATCCATGGCCTCCGGACGCTCATCGGCGGGGAGGTTGGCAAGGATGCCCTCGAAGCAGTTCTTCAAGGATTGAAAGCGGTCCACTGGAAGGACCGGCTTGTTGAATACGAAGTATCCGTCATTCCTGTATTGCGCGACTTCGTCGGCATTGAGGCGTGGCGGGACTGTAGTGGATGTGGTGCTCATAAGGATTCTGAGTAAAGCAGGAGTGGAAAAAACATTCTTCCGCTGGGGATGTTTTTTATTATGCTATAGCGGCATTTGTAATTACCCATGAATCGACTGCCTTTGAAACGCTTTGTGCCCGCTGGGCAGTATTATCACTATGCCAGCGGCTTTTTTGACTCTCCGGTTGCAAGCAATTTTCACGATCATGATTTTTATGAAATCTTCTGGGTCGAGGAGGGCGAGGGAGTGCATCACATCAACCACCGCAAACGCGCTCTCCGGGAAGGAATGGTCGTGCTGGTGAAGGATACCGACATCCACGCGCTCAGTGCTGGAGCGGAAAAGACGATGCGCATTGTGAATCTGGCTTTCTCCAAACGGTGCTGGGAGGACTTATTCAAAAGATACTTCCCTGAGGAAAAAGATCCGATGCAACTCGCCTCATCATCGAGGGAAATTCCTCTTCGGCATGAGGACTTCCTTGCCATCAGGCGACAGTCCCAGCGATTGAACTCAGCCGTCCGATCGCGGGCGCAGTTGGATCTTTTTCTGCTCGAGATTTTATTTCTGAGACGCCATTCCGCAGATTCGGAGACACAACGCCCCATGGTTCCCGATTGGCTGGATGCCGCTTGTCAGGGAATGAAGAAAACAGAGTGTCTCCCGCAGGGCCTCGAGTCTTTCTACCGCCTCGCCGGACGCAGTCCCGATCATGTCGCACGGGCATGCCGCTCTCATCTTGGCATCAGCCCTACGGAGATCGTGAATGCCGCAAGACTCGAACACGCCGCCGCGAGACTCTCCGGCACGGATGACACCATCCTCGACATCGCAGACGACTGCGGACTGCCCAATCTTGCTCACTTCTACAAACTCTTCGCCGCACGCTTCGGAACAACGCCACGCCGCTACCGCATGCAGGCCCGCCTCATTGTCGGCAGGAATTCATTGTAAAATGGATCAGGCATAAATTATTGACATTACTTCCTGTTCCACGCCATCAAGCTTGGCATCTGTTTTCAACAGCTCTCGATGCCGCTTGCCGTATCGCCTAATAAGCATTTTCAGGCTCCACCACGATCGCCCGACCCGTTGCCTCAAAAGTCCGTGACGCCAG
>JAPLTI010000185.1:0-9304 GCA_026398285.1 Verrucomicrobiota bacterium | reverse complement strand
ACGGCTTGACGATTTGGTTTTGGGCTTGGAGGGAATCATGGCCTCCTCGAGCAAGGATGCGTCAGGGGCGGGGGCGGAAACTAGGGGTCAGGGTTCATTTTCTTTCATTTTTTTCCGAGACAAATCCCTTCAGCTTGTCTGGAACCTTTTTCTCAAGACGCGATAAAGCCATGAGGTGGATAGCCCTGCTTACATTGGCTGCGTTTTTCACGCCCAGATGCTTGGCTATCCACACTTGGGATGCCGTTGTCTTTTTCCACAGCAACCCTGTAAGCAGCACCTTTCGCGGTTCGGTGAGCTATCCTCGGCCGATGGAGAGCAGAACACGGAGGTCTTTCTCGGCCGCCACTGTAGCGAAGCCAAACCGAGGACCTCGGCGCTCCCATGCCATCCGCAAGATTGGTTCTCGCGCCTCCAGACGACCAAATATCAATAATTAATGCCCGGCCTCTTTTGCCCCTAGCCGACCGGCGGGATGCGGAGCTTGTAGTCTCTGTCGATGACTTCGGCGGGGAGCGGTTGGCTCTCCGACTCTGGAATCAGCACCTGAATGTAGGCAGCCCCATCGTGTTTCTCGATTTTGCCGAGGATGTCCTCGAGTTCCGCCACAGTCCCGACCTTGGCGGTGAGCCAGCCTTTGCAACCGAAAGCCTCGGGCAGGAGGTGGTAGTTCAGCCGGGCTATGTCGTCGTAAACATGGCCGCGCTCGCTGAAAAAATCCTCCACCCCGTAGATGTCGTTGTTGATGACAAAAATGACGGGCTTGATGCCGTAGCGTCCCATGACGCCGATCTCGTTGAGAGTGAGTTGGTGTGAGCCGTCGCCGGTGACCATCCAAGTGCGACCGGACTTTTTGGCGAGGCAAACTCCGAGCGTGGCCGGGGTGGCCCATCCGATCGAGCCCCAGAGACCTTGACCCTCCGCGCCGACTCCCTCGGGAAGCACCATGGGGTTGAGATGCATCATGCAAGTGCCCGTCTCGATGACCATGGTGTCGCCGGATTTCAGGCAACGCTGGAGGCGGGGGTAGAAATTCGCCGAGGAGAGCTTGTCGTTGCCGCTGTCCAAGACAGGGAGAAGGCCCACTTTTTCCGAGACGACTGCCTGCGCGCGTGTCGTCACCTTGGCCAGGAGCCCTGCGAGCACATCGTCGATGGCCGTGTTCACAAAGACTTTCGTGTCGATTTGCACATGATTGTCCCGGATGGAAATCATGCGGGAACGGTCGAGGTTGTCCGTGAAAAGGCCCGCGTTCAGTTCAGACAAAATGATGCCTCCGATATCGAGCACCAGATCGGCGCTTTCGATGACCTGTTTCACGGAGGCGGGATTCGAAAAGTCACCGTGGTAGAGGCCGATAAATTGCGGTATCGACTCGTCGAGGGATCCCTTCTCAGCGGGCGCGATGGCGGTGGGAAGGTTGATCTTGCTTAGAAGTTCATGCACCTGATCGCGGAGCCCGTAGCGGGCGGTCAGCGCGGTCACGATGGCCACGGGATTTTTTGCCTTTTCGAGACGCGCCAGAATCGAGCCGATGGCATTTTCCAACTCCTGGGGAACGCTCTGTTGACGCTTGATTTCAGCCAGAGGTTTGCCGGTGACAGGAGTGCCCACGAGAGGTGAATAGCCCGAGAGTTCGGAGATTGCGATGTAGGCCGGCTTGCTCAGGCGCAGGGCCTCGCGGATCACTCGCTCGAGTTCCTCAACGCAGTTGGTAGGGGTGAGAATGGCGGATACGCCCGCCGCTGTGCTGGAAATCGGCACGAAGCGGCTGTAGTTGGTATCGCCGAGGTTGTGGTGCGTGATGAGATTCTGGACTTGAAGACGCTCGCTGGGCATTCCCACCAGATGAAAAACAGGAACACGGTGGGTCAGGCTTCCCATGACACCATTGATGGCGGAGAGCTCCCCCACGCCGTAGGTCGTGGTGAGGATCGCTGCGCCGCGGATGCGGGCGTAGCCGTCGGCGGCATAGGCGGCATTGAGTTCGTTAGCGCAGACAACCCACTCGAGGGCGGGAATCTGCTCCACGGCATCGTCGATGGAGAAGGCGTAGTCGCCTGGAATTCCAAAGACCTTGTCGATACCAAGCTGGGCGAGGCGTGTCAGAACATATTCAGCAACGGTGGGAGTTTTCATAGGAATAGTGCGCGAATGGCGAACGGGATGCTAAGTTACAACCTCGAGTTGGCAATACCAATGGAGGGTGTGGGAATCGACACCAAGGCCCCGAGCGACAGGGAAAACTAAAACAAACCGATTAACCATTGTCGGGCATTGGGGGCGCAGCGAGCAGGGACGCGAGCAAGGCAAAGGTTGACTCTCCAGGAGTCGGCGCGCTACGCGGCCCGAGCTCGCTCGACTCGAAAGCCGGTGATGAAAAGGTTCCCGCAGGATAGACAAATCCCCTTACCATCGCGTCTGGTTGTCAGACTGCCATTCATGGACCTTCGAGAATTGGAATCCCTTTACGACGAATTCGCTCCCGCGGGCTATGCGTTTGCGCTGCAACTGACACGCGATTCCGACGCTGCGCAGGATCTGGTGCAAAGCGTCTTCCTGCGCTTGGCTCGGCGTCCGAGGTTTACCATTCTGAATCCGCGCTCCTTTGTGTTGCGGTGCATCTACCGCGCCCATGTGGATGTCGTGCGCCGCGATGCGACCCGGCGGCAGATGTTGGAAAACTTCGCTTTCGAAGCGCAGACCATCTTCCGACCTGAGCCCGGCGAGGATGAAAAAATCGCGGAGTTGCTCGATCACTTGGCTGCCCTGCCGGAGGAGCAGCGCGTGGTGGTGCATTTGAAGACATGGGAGCAGAGGACCTTCCGGCAGATCGCTGGCATCCTTGGCATCCCGTCAAACACCGCCGCGAGCAGATATCGCTACGCATTAGACAAATTGCGCGACGCCATGCGTCTGGAGGATGAAACATGAACAACGAGGAAATCGAATCCCTTCTCCGCCGGGCCCGCCCACGGGAGCTGCCAGCCGGGTTGAAGCACCGGATTCTGCTGGCCGCACGACAAAACGCGGAGCCCATCGCCTGGGCTCCACGGGTCACATGGGCTTCGCTGGCCGTGTGCTGGATGTTAATCGTTCTTCTCCGGACCACCACGCCGGATGTTCCGACTGGAACTCTGCCCTTCGACCGCGAGGCGTATCTGGCGCGAGCCGCAACGCTCAAGTGCATCATCGCGACCGGACAATTTCCTCAGGAGATGGATACCTCTCCGAACCAGCACCCGCTTCAGATGGAATTGCATTTTCGCCTGCCAAAGGCCACTCCCCAGACATCCCAACCTGCAACTTAGAAGATTCCCAAAACCAATCAGTATATGAAATGCCCCAAATGCCATCAGCGCGTTGCTCCGTTTAAGTCTTGGGTCCTGTGGCCCGGCCCGACAAGAGAATGTGGAAACTGCCATGCACACCTGCGATGTGTCGGTTTCTACCTAAACCTGGCGCTACACTTAGTGATCGCAATTCCGATTGGTGCTGCCTTAGGGGCGATGATTGTCTCGCACGCGATGTCGGTCTGGCTGGCTGCCGCGATTTTCCTAGGCATTCTTGTGATCACCGGAGTGGTGTTGCCATGGAAATTCGCGCGTTACGAGGAATGCGACCGGCGAGGCGGATGGACAAAAGGCCTCCTGTTGGCCGTTGTCACATTGGTCTCCATTGTCACCTTGTTCTATTCATGGACAAACTGGTGGGGCGCAAGAAAGCTGAGCGCCGCCCTGGCCGTGCTCCGGGAAAAGAACGAGCCCACGCGATTCGAGGAAATCGTGCCGGCACCGGTGCCTGATGCCGACAACGCGGCCGCCGCACCGGTCTTTCAGGAAGTCTTTTTTTCCGCAAAGGATTCGCGACTTGGAAAGTTGGAAATACCTTGGAAAAAAATCGCTGGAAAACCTGAGTCGGGCGAGAGCACGATCCATTTCACCGCAAGGTTCTTGAATCCCGATTTCAAGGGCGACGATCAGGCCGCAGGGGAATTGGTTTTAAAGAGTCTTGCCCCCTCAGCCCCGCTGCTTGAGGAAGTCGCCCAGGCGGTCCGCCGACCGGGGGTTTGTTGGCAGATTGATTACTCAAAAGGTTTCGAGACGCTCCTGCCCCACCTCCCAGCTATGACGAATACCTCCAAGGTCCTGCAAGGACGGGCGCAAGCCGAACTGGCTGCTGGTCGCCCGGAGAATGCCTTTCAAGATGTCCAGACGCTTTTGGCTCTGGCACGCGCCGCTGGGTCCTCCCCTTTTCTCATTACGGTGCTTGTTGAAAGCAGCATCTCGGACCGAGCATCTCAGGTGATTAACGATGGTCTGGAGCGTCACGCATGGACCGATGCTCAATTGGAGGATCTTTCCAGCGAACTCTCCCGCATCGATCTGCTGGCGCGCTTGTCCGACAGTCTTCGCGGGGAGAGAGCATCGCTTCTCCAACTCGATGCTTCCAGAACAGATCTATTGACGCTGCAGGGACTGCCCGACACTCGCACGCTGAGACTGCAAAATGCGGCGCTCCGGGCCACATGGGCGATCTGGCCTGCGGGATGGTTCAACGAGGATAAAGCCGGATACATAGGCACCATCCAACGATACATCGATGCCGTGAACCACCCCAAGGAACTTCCGCCAACCCTCACAGAGATCGAGTCCGCGCGTGCCGCTTCCTCCGTTTGGAATAAGATCCGTAATCCCTTATCTCACAAAGCGATGCCGGTTCTTATGAGCCCAACCAAGCGGATTGCAGCCACCCAGACAATCCTCCGAAGCCTCGCCACCGCCTGCGCGGTCGAGCGCTACCGCATGGCCCACGGGCGTCTGCCCGCAACCCTTGAAGACCTCGTGCCAGCCTTCCTGCTGTCGGTCCCCACAGACCCGCTCACCGGCAAGCCGCTCTGCTACAAGCCATCAGAGAGCAGCTCGTATCTCATCTACGGCACCGGCTGGGACCAGACGGACAACGCTGGCTCCAGCGTAACTGCCCTCAACGATTCCAAAAAATTTGCAGATCAAGCCGACTGGGGCGTGCTGGTGAAGTTTTAGGAACTCCGACATTTCGACCCTCGACCTCAAGCCCCCGCAGCGATTCCAAACGAGCTCTCAGCCGATCATTTCCCGCGCGCAAGTCACAGGATCGCGTTGAAAAAATCCGCCGTTATGTTCATGCAGCCCACACTGTAAAGAGCAGGCCAGAGTGTTCAATTTTTTGCCCACACAAGAAACCGCTCATCGCACGCCTTCCATGGGAGGGCCATCGTCCCGCATGGCCCAAATTTCCATCACGGACGGCGAGGCATAACGGCCAGACACCTCTCCACAAAAAACCGCTCGGAGAACGCCACCCTCAGACGCCGCTTCGCGGCTGAAGAATGGGCCATGCCGGAGGATGGCCCTCCCATGGAAGGCGCGCGCGGCGCGGAGCTTCGGTTTGATTTGCAAGCGCCGGCTCAGCGTGTAGGCGCCGCTGGTGACGATCCCTGAAATTCGCCCACATTCAGGAAAGGCACGACTCCTTCGCTGCTGATACGTGGCAGGACGCCGTCCCATTTTTCGATTGCATGCGCAAAAGGTATGAACCGATGTGCTCGGTTTAAGTGTAACCGATGTTCCCGTTCATACCGGAGTCCACCCCGGCAGCTTGTCGGTTTGCGTGATCGGTTTTCTGTGAAACAATCATGCCAAGCTGTTTTGCAGGCGATGAGCCTCAAGGAACGCGGTTTGGCTCGTCTCTCGGTCACCCGACAATCCGCGATTCGACTTGTTTCATGGTTTCGCGGAGGGCGGCGTAGCCGAAGTGGCCTTGGGGGACTTGGAGGAGGCTGGAGCCGGGCCAGCGGGATTGGAGGAGTGTGAGGTCTTCGAGGGGGGAAATGCGGTCGTGGAGGCCGCCGGTGAGCAGGATGGATGAGGGGTCGCAGAGTGGAACCCCATGGAGCGGGGAGACGAGGTGGTCGAAGCGGGCGGTGTTGCCGCGCGAGTGGCCACGCTTGTGGAGTTCCCTCCGCATCACGGCCGAGCCGGGGCTTTCCCAGACGGCCTTGTCCATGTTCACGATCGGCTGCACCAGGGCGACGAATCGGAAGTCGGCTTCCAGAAAGGAAAGAATCGCGCCGGTCCAGCCGCCGTAGCTCGTGCCGACGATGGCGAACTCGCGTGTGCCGCGTGTGCGGAGCAGGGCCATGAGTTGTCGGAGTTCGATCACACCCTGTCTGATACCCTCGGCGTTTCGGACGAGGTCGGCCGTGATGGCCAACTCGCCGTTCCAAGTGCGGCGCGGCGTGCGCGAGTAGTGATATGGCAGGTGGGGAAAGGCCACGCTCCATCCATTGCCGTTGAACCATGCCGCAAGCCGACGGTAGCCGATATCACTCGCGCTCATGAGGGCGTGGAGCAGCAGAACAGTTGGAGCATTTTTATCGCGCGCTGGAAAAAACCCCACGCGCACCCGGTCGTTTTCAGGGTGTCCGGTGGTTCGTGGCGAATCCCACTCGATCCAGCCATTTTTTAGACTCGGACGCTGAGCCGGCGGCATGCGGTAATACTGTTCGCGGCTTTGTCCTCCGCACTCCGCCAGATACCGCTCCAGAACATCGACCGAGCAGGCATCGGCCCTGCGCCGCCATTGGATGGCATGCATCATGTTGCACATTGTGCCATCGACGAGCCACGAAAGGGGACGGTTTACGAGGGCCTTCATGGTTCGCGCATGCGCTCCTGTGGCGAGTGCGGGAGGTCATCGGCGGTGAGGTGGCATTTCGTGACGAGCTCGTCCTTGAGGCGGATCAGCGCGGTGGCGACATCGTCGCGGAGTTTTTTCCGTCCGCCATCCGGGCTTGGGAAAACCGGCGCGCCCACCGCGATGAAAACCTTCGCCCTCCGCCATGGGAGCCAGTTGCGGCGGTTGTAGAGGCGCTCGCTGCCGAGGATCACAACGGGCAGGACGGGGCAGCCAGCCTTGGCCGCGATGAGAAAGGCTCCTTCGCGCATGTCGGCGCCGGAAAGGATCGATTGCGAGCCGTCTCGGATGCCCCCCTCGGGGAAAACACCTATCATGCGACCTTGCTCGAGCCGCCGCAGCGCGTGCCGCAAGGCCTGCCGGTCATCGCCGTGGCGATCCACAGGAATCACATCCAGCCACGTGAAGGCGGCTTTCGACCATGAGGCACCGAACAGCTCAACCATAGCGATCCAGTCGATCTTGCGTGGCAGCCAGCCGCTCAGAAACGGCGGGTCGAAGTGGCTGATGTGGTTGCTCACCATCACGCAGGAGCCTTTCGGGATTTTTCCGAACTGCACAAAACGGACGCGCGAGCCGAAGTGGAGAACGAATTTTAAGAACGAGACGACGCCGTGGTAGAAGACCGTATGAAAGGCGTCGCGAGCTGTCATGGGCTTACTGCGCGGCCGTCGTGAAAAAGCGTTCCTGCTTCGGAGTGATCTTGCGGCCGAGTTTTTTCAGCACGAGCAACATATCCTCCCAAACCTTGCGTTTTTCGGTGATCGTCTGGTTCCGTAGAAGATAGGCTGGGTGGTAGGTGACCATCACGGGAATGCCTTCAAACTCCAGCCAGGTCCCTCGAATATCGCGTATCAGGCGTGTTTCGCCGAGCAGGCCCTCTGCAGCCGTCGCTCCAAGCGCGACCATGGCGCGGGGCTTCACCAATCGCACCTGCTCGCGCAGCCAAGGCAGACAGGTCGCCATTTCTTCGCCCTTCGGCTTGCGGTTGCCGGATTCTTCGCCAGGCATGTCAGGGCGGCACTTCATGACATTAGCGATGAAAATGTCATCCCGCGTGAACCCCATGGCCTCGATGATTTTTGTGATGAGTTGGCCGGATTTACCAACAAACGGCTCGCCCTGCTTGTCCTCCTCGGCCCCCGGCGCCTCGCCAATGAACATGAGTTCCGCCGAGCGATTGCCAACGCCGAAGACGACTTGTGTGCGCGAGGCCACGAGATTAGGGCATTTCACGCAGCCGAGAATCGCCTTTTCCAGCAGTTCCCACGTCCACTCGGTGGCGGGCGGTGGCGGCAGGGGCTGAACTGCGGCCGCCGGGCGGGTGGTTGCCGCCTTGCGAAGGCGCTTCAATGCCGTTTGCGAAGCCTTGGGCGCGGACTTGATGCCCTTTTGAACCTCCTTCAAAAGAGGGAGCGCTTCTGCCAGCGCTTGCTGAAAAACATCACTCATTGGTGCCAGAATTAACAATCCCTCGCGGGCGGGGCGAGATTTTGCTGCGGAGGCATGGAATTTTGTTTCACGCGATCAGGGCGAAGGGCATAGTCCTCCTCTCTTTTATGGCTAAATCCGACGAATCCACACCCACTGACAAGGCGGCCGCAGCCCGCCTCAAGAACCTTGACCTCGCTCTCCAGCAAATCGAAAAAGACTACGGCAGCGAAGCGATCCGCCGCCTCGGCGACGCCCATGTCTCGCAGGTCGAGAGCATCCCGACCGGAAATATCATGATCGACCGCGCGCTCGGCGTGGGAGGTTTCCCCCGTGGACGCATTATCGAAATCTACGGCCCGGAAAGCTCGGGAAAAACCACACTCACGCTCACAGCAATCGCCCAAGCCCAGAAGCTCGGTGGCTTGGCGGCTTTCATCGATGTGGAGCACGCTCTTGATCCCCACTACGCCCGCAAACTCGGCGTCAATCTCGACGAGCTCCTTGTTTCCCAGCCCAGCTCGGGCGAGGAGGCGCTTCGCATCTGCGAGACGCTCGTGCGCTCGAACGCGCTCGACATCATCGTGCTCGACTCCGTTGCCGCTCTGGTGACGAAATCCGAACTCGAAGGCGAGATCGGCGACGCGGTCGTCGGCGCGCAGGCCCGCCTCATGAGCAACGCGCTCCGCAAGCTCACCGCGTTCATCTCCAAAGCTAATACGATCTGCCTTTTCACAAACCAGATTCGCGAAAAAATCGGCGTTATGTTCGGCAACCCCGAGACGACACCTGGTGGCAAAGCGCTCAAATTCTACGCCAGCATCCGTGTGGACATCCGCCGCATCGGCGCCATCAAGAACAGCGATGGCTCGGTCTCCGGAAACCGCACGAAGATCAAACTCGTAAAAAACAAGGTCGCCGCTCCCTTCACCGAAGCCGAGTTCGACATCATGTATAACGAAGGCATTTCCAACACCGGCTCGCTCCTCGACCTCGCCCTCGAAAAAGGCATCGTCGAAAAACGCGGCTCCTGGCTCAGCTACAAAGGCGAGCAACTCGCCCAAGGCCGCGACGCCGCGAAGGAAGTTCTCAAAAACGATCCAAAAATCTACGCCGATATCGAGGCGCAGGTTCT
>JAPLTI010000221.1 GCA_026398285.1 Verrucomicrobiota bacterium | reverse complement strand
GTTTCGGCCGGTGTGGAGCGTCGTCCGGAGAGTGTTCCGGTGGTTCCCGAGAGGACTTGGCCGGAGCTGACTTCAATGGGGGTTGCCTGAATCGACCGCGTGGTGGCGGTTTCTGATGTTTGGGCTTGGCCTGTGACGGGAAGGAAGCCGGTCAACAAGATGGCAACAGGTAACACATAGGGGACGGTGCTCCGCCCGATAAATAGATGGGTATGCATGATTGGTGTGAGGGCTTTTTTTATGCCGACCTCAATGGTGGGCGGCAAGAGGAAAGAAGCGCTTGTCGGTAAAAGCCCAATTCACGAGTCGGATCAATGCGAAGACCTACTCTTGAATGAAGACATCCATCTGTTGACCGACGTAAACGGGGAAAGTGGGATTTTCGAAACGGAAAATGATCTGCAGAACGCGGGTGTCGACGCGCTCCGTGCTTTCGCCCGAGAGGGATTTTTTGGGAAGAATGTAAGGTTCGATGCGGACAAACTCGAGCGGCACGGATTTTTCCCGCGAGCCTTTGAGGAAGGCAACGCCGGTGCAGCCTTCGCGTATGGATGGAGCATCGGATTCATCGACATCGACGCGGAGTTGGAGTTGGGAAATATCGCCGAGGAGGATGGATGGTTCGGAGGCGTTAACCATCATGTATTCACCGGGTCGTATATTGACTTGGAGAACGGTGCCGTCGCGCGGGGAGCGGATTGTGAGAAGATCGAGGCGGACGCGGGCGTCGGCGAGGCGGGCTCGGGCCAGATTCAAATCCGCAAGCGTGCTTTGCAGTTGGTGGTCGGCAGCCTGCCAGGCGAAAAGGTTGCGCTTGGCTTCGTCTTCGCTGGAAACATTTTTTTCGCGGAGGCGGGTGGTGCGGTCGAGTTGGTCCTTGCGGTCGGCAACGATTGTTTGAGAGGTGGCGACTTGGGCCTCGAGGACGGCGACTTGGGCTTCCTGCACCTTCACGAGTGAGATGGCATCCCTGTCATCCATGGCGAAAAGCACATCGCCCTTGGAAACTTTGTCACCCACTTTTACCGCGACGTCCCGGATCAGGCCGGAGGTAGCCGGTGCGATGCGGACATTTTCATTCACACTCTCGACGAGGCCCCGGCCCCCGATGGAGTCGGCGTAAGGCGATTGCGGGGGAGGGATGAGTGGTTGAGGCGTCGGGCCGCTCTCACGAAGGCGCAAAACGAGGAGCGTCACGGCGATGATCCCGCCGAGTGCGAGGTAGAAGGAAAGGCGCTTAGGCATGCTGGATTTGGGTATGGTCGTCGAAGTGGCCGATCACATGTCCATCGTCCATCTGAACGATGCGGTCGGCAAATGGATAAATGCGGCTGTCGTGTGTGACAATGATGACGCAACGGTCGGGTTTCAGTGCGCTGGCCTTGAGGAGTTCCAGTGTTTTGTGTCCGCTCACGGAGTCGAGCGCGGCGGTGGGCTCGTCGCAGATGATCAGGCGCGGCTCGTGAACGAGGGCCCGCGAAATCGCCACGCGTTGCTGCTGCCCACCGGAGAGTTGATTGGGATAGGATTTGAATTTCTCCCCCAGTCCGACCTGCCTCGGCCTCGGCAGTTGGCTTGCCCTGCAGGATGAGCGGAATCGAAACATTCTCCACCGCTGTGAGAGTGGGGATGAGATTGAACTGCTGGAAAATGAAGCCAATGTTCTCGCGGCGGAAGCGGGTTATCTCACCGTTGCGCATTGTTCCGAGGTCCTTGTCGAAGACGGTGATTTGGCCTTCCTCGAACTTCAGTGTGCCGCAGATCACGCTCAGGAGCGTTGTTTTTCCACAGCCCGAGGGGCCGACGATCATGAGAATCTCGCCGAATCTCGCCTCCAAGCTGGCGCCCTTGAGCGCAAAAACACGGGAGTCGCCGCCGGTGAAGCTTTTCACAACATTCTCGACGCGGACTGCGATTTTGTTGCTCATCGGAAGACGACTGCCGGTTCGAGGCGCATTACCTTTGTGAGGCCGATGAGGGCAGAGAAGGAGCAGATAAAAAGAATCACGCACGCGACGAATGCCGGCACTTGCCAAGGCATAAAAAAGGGCGGTGCCTCTTTGGCGAGCACGGTGTTTCCGAACCACGCTGCCAATCCCACGCCGATGCCATAGCCAATGAATCCGACGGAAAAAGCCTGCGCCAGAACCATTCCGGCGAGGGTCGAATTGCGGGCACCCATTGCTTTGAATGCGGCCAGGAAACGCAGGTTGTCGTGGACGAAAAGGTAGAATGTCTGCCCCGCAATCGCCACGCCGACGATCAGGCCGAGGATCACCACAGTTCCGAAGGAAATCGGAATCCCCGTGTTTTTGATATACCAGCGAATCGTCATCCAGAAGAGGTCGTCGCTCGCGATCGCCCGCAATCCGTCGAGCTTGTCGATGCGAGTAGCCAGTTCTTCGGCAGAGATTCCGGGCATCGGTGCAGCCAGCACGTAGCTGAGCTGTTTGCGGGAAGGCTTCGCGTATTCCAAAGCGCGATCGTAAGTCGTGTAGATATAGGGCTGCCCTAGAAAACTCCGGCTCACATGGCAGATGCCGACAACGCGGGCGGATTTGTCATTGATCTCAAATGTCGTCCCCAGCTCGATTTTGATGCCCTTGCGACGGAATTTTTCCACCGCGACCTGATCGACTACCACCGAGTCCGGCAGTCGTAGATCCTCGATGCGGCCGGCTTTCATATTCATCGGCCGACCCGTGAGCGTGCCCGTGTCGAGGCCGACGACCTGCACATTTTGAAAAGATCCGTCGCCAAGGCGGGCCTGCTCGATGCCAATGTAAAGCGAGACCGCCCATGCCACACCCTGGACACTCCGCACACGATCAACTTCGATCTGCCGCATCGGGATGACCTCGTTAGCCTGCTCGACTTTGGCATCCACCACCCACACCGGCGCACCAATGTTTCGCACCGTAGCCGTCGTCCACATCATCAGTCCGCAAAAGACCGATGACTGCTGGCACATGAGCAGCGAGCAAAAGGCGAGGCCGCAAACGAGCATCGCGTATTTCGCCCGGTCACGAAACAGCATCTTGAGCGCGACATTCAACATCGCAGCGAAGAGTCCTTACCCACTTAGCGGCGCGATCCCATGAAGAGCCGCAGCATATAGAAAAACATCATTGCGACTGCGGCAAAGAGCTGGATAGCTGCCGAGAGATCCGCATTCTCGGGATAGTCCCGCATGATCGACGATGTCGTATAGAGGATCGATGCCCCGGCAAGGGCGACCATCCCCACCGAAAACCATGTGCCGAGATTGAATTGGAAAAGCACCGCACACACGATGACTGCGAAACCCAGCAAGAGACCCCAGATGAGGAATGTTCGCAGGAAGGAAAAATCCTTTCTTGTCGTCACCACGACAGCCGTCAGCAAGAAGAACCCGCCGAGCGTGGCCTGAGCAGCGCTGGCAATGACTCCCGGTGCGGTCTGGTTCGCAATGTAGAGAAGAGGCACCGTAATGACTGCCTGAAGGAAAACATACAACACCAGCCCGAGATATTGCAGCGGTCGTGAGATCGAGGGATTCGCCAGAAAAGTCGCCAGCCAAAACAGAAGCATAAAGCCGCCAAGCACAATCAGCCGCGACATACTATCGAAAGCCTGCACAATCGTGTTCGCGATCCCAGTCTGGAAAAACCAGACTTCGATTCCCACAAAAAGGGCAATCGCCAAGGCAAGATGGCTGTAGGTGCGGACAAGAAAAGCGCCCCGCGCCTCGGCCGGAAGTTCGCTGACAGGCATGGTGGTGGGTGAGTTCATAAGTGAAATTGGTTCTTGTGTCGTATAGTCCTAGTTGGCGGAAAAGCAACCATGGACAAGGTTTTTTGAAGGTGCCCATCTTCCCCTTTGATCTCAAGCATCCTCAAGAATGAAGCCTCCTCGAAACCGTAAAATGGCAAATACGGATTCGGTGATTTGAGAAAAACTCAAGCCCCAAAGACCAAGCGGCAGATGATGATCGAAGCCGTGACGCCGGCGAGGTCTGCGACGAGGCCGGCGGGAACGGCGTGTCTTGTGCGGCGGATGGCGACGGAGCCGAAGTAAACGGCGATCACATAAAAGGTCGTCTCGGTGCTGCCCTTGGATCGCATTGAGGGCGGGGCCGAGGAAGTGGGTGATGATGTTGATGCCTCCTGCCGCGCGGAACATGGCCACCGAGGCAATGATGGCGACCAGATAGGGAATGATGCGGATGGAAACTTGGAAGCCCTCTTTGGCACCTTCCACGAATTCCTCATACACTTTTACGCGGCTGAGTGCGCCGGAGAGTGGGAAGAAGGCGATCAGGAAGGGGCTCGCGAGATAGGAGACGGCTTCCACGAGATTCACCAAAGTGCTCCGCGATGCGCTTTGAGCCTGCATGAATTGCCAGCCAAAAATCAAGAAACATGCGGCAAATGCCAGCAGGATGAGCGTTCCCCACCACTTTGGCTTTTCGAAAGAGTCCGCACTCCCGGCGGCCTCCTGCTCCGTGGTTGCGTACGAATTTTCCACCTTGGGCAGCGCATACATCGGCAGGCGCTCGAAGGTTTTCACCGCGAGAATTCCTGCAATGGTTGAGCAGCAGGTTGCAAAGAACGCGGTTCCAATAATGACCGTGGGATTTTTTGAACCCGCAGCGGCAAGAATGGCGACCGTGGTCGCCGGGATGAGCTGAATCGAGCTGGTGTTGATCGCCAAAAATGTGCACATGGCATTCGTAGCCGTGCCGGGCCTGGGATTCAGCTTTTCAAGGTCCTGCATCGCGCGCAGACCAAGCGGGGTCGCCGCATTGCTCAGGCCGAGCATGTTCGCGGCCATGTTCATGACCATCGATCCCATCGCCGGATGGTTCGCGGGCACATCGGGAAAAAGCCAGCGAAGAAGCGGTCGGAGCGCGCGGGCCAAAAGATTTACCAGACCCGACTTCTCCGCGATTTTCATAAGCCCCAGCCAAAGCGCCATCACGCCCGCCAGCGGCAGCGCAATGGTCATCACAGCCGTTTTACACGCTTCGAATGCCGCTCCCGTCACCTCCTGCAGCTTCCCCTCGAAGCCTCCGAGCAGCACCGCCAGTAAAACCAGTCCCAGCCAGATGTAGTTCAGCATGTGGGCAAGGTTGCCTTAAACAAACGCCATCCGAAAAGGGCTAAATTCCCCGAACGAACCGTCCTTCGTCCCCGGTTGGCGAACCAAAAATTTGGACGATCGTCCAAATTTTTGGTCCGTTTTCGCACTGCGCTGGACCGCTTTTTGGGTGGGAAACATTTTCAGATCCATCCGAGCCATCCGATGAGGGCGGCGCCGCCGACGATAAGGATGGGGTTGGTTTTTGTCGTGGTGCAGAGAAGGGTGCAGGCGCCGGTGAGAATCCAGGCCCGCCAGTCGTGATCGGCGGATTTGCTCTTCACCCAGCCGCTGGCTAGGACGAGGCCGACGGTGAGGGGTGCGAAGCCCTTTTCGATGGCGGAGCGGAGAGGGGAATCCGCCGAGCGGCTCCACAGGCGGCTCACGAGATACACAAGGATCCCGGCCGGCAGGATCATGGCCACGGTTGCCAGCACGGCGCCGGTGATGCCGGCCGCTTTGTAGCCGATGAGTGTGACGAGCAGAATGCTGGGGCCGGGAGCTGCTTGCGAGATCGCGAAGAGGTCGGCGAATTGTTTTCCGTTCATCCAGGAATAGGCATCCACCGCCTTACGGTGCATTTCCGGGATGACGGTATTGCCGCCGCCGATGGAAAGAAGCGACAGCGAACTGAAGAGGATAAGCACATGGATGAGGTTGAGGCCGTCGTCTTTCATTTCGCCTTGGGCCAGGCCCAGAGCAGGGCGAGCGGTGCGGTTAGCGCAAGGACGCCGAAGAGCGGCCAGCGCAGGATGCCGTTCAGGAAAAATGTGGCAGCGAAAAGAATCCAAGGAACAGCGCCGAGAAGGCACTTCCGTCCCGTTTTGAAGGCCATCGAGAGGGTGAGAGCGATCGCTCCGGCTGCTGCGCCTTTCAGTGCGTCTTGGAGGGCTGGCACATGGCTGTATCGGAAATAGGCGGCTCCCAGCAGGAGGATGAGAACGGCCGGCAAAAAGGTGAGACCGAAGACAGCAGCAATGGCGCCTGGCAGACCGAGGAATTTCGCTCCGACGAAAATGGCCACATTCACCTGGTTCGCCCCGGGGAGGATGCGGCACAACGTGAGAATGCTTAGAAACTCCTCTTCGCTCATCCATTTCTTCTCGACCACCACAACCTCGCGCGACCAGGCCGAGAGCCCACCGCCGAATGAGGCCAGCGAGATGTGGTTGAAAGTGAGCGCCAACTCCGTAAGCGAGGGGCGCGCCTTTACAGCGTCACTCATGATGCAGCTCGGGATCGTGCGGGAAGTCGTTCTCGTGGTGCTGCGCGGGGTCCAGTGGATCCGGTGCGTCGTAGTGGTGCGACTCCTCCCAGTCGCAGTGGAAAGTATCGATCAGTTTGGAAACGACCTCGTGCTGGTTGAGGGTGATCCCCAGTTCGCGCCGGAGATCGAAGGCGGAGCGGTCGAGGTTCATCGAGCCCAGGAAGGCGCGCTTGCCATCAGCCACAAGGAGCTTCGCGTGGACGCGGAGTTTTTTTTGCTTGTGAATCTTTGCCCCAGCCCGATGCATGATGCGCAGCGAGGCAAATGTGTCGAGGATGTCGCATTCGCTGATGCCATGGCGTCCCCCGCAGAGCACACGCACCTTCACGCCGCGCGAGGCAGCGTCCACGATGCGGTCGAGCACGGCGGCATCGACGAATTTAGGGTGCTGCACGAGCAGAGATTCCTTGGCGGCGTCGATGAAACGCGCGACGGCAATCCGGGAGCCGCTATTGCTCCAGACGAGGCCGGTATCCGTTGAAGGCGTCCAGGCGGTCCTGTTCCAATCGGCATCGAAGCATTCCGTGATCTGCGCCGCTTGAGCGGTGTTTTCGACGATGAGCCCGTAGTCCCTTGTGCGGGTGAAATACTTTTCACAAAGGTTGTAGGTTGCGACCATGGCCCGCGATCCATCGGCGACCATGGATTTTTCGTGAGTCACATAGAAATCCGGATTCGACCAGTGCACAGGCACACCCGCTTTTTCCAAGGCGGCGAAGGTTTCGTCATTTGCCCGGTCGCCTCCCGAGCGCTTGGCGTTCAACATAACGCGCACGGCAACGCCGGCTGCATGCGACTCCAGCAAGGCTTGCAGGATTTCGGGATGCGTGAAGGTGAATTGTTTGAGAATAAGGCTCGTCCGCGCCGAGCGGATGAATTCGATGACGGGTGCGGCTCCCTCGTCGGGTTGAACAATCAGTTTCATTTTTGAACTCCTGCTAAGTTTGTAGCCGAATAATGGATGTTTCCCTTGGTCTCTTGAAGCAAAAGTTGAGCTCTGCGTTGTATGAAGTGGATTGTTTCTGGAATCCGCGATGTCGCCCTGCCAAGCTTGCGCCATGAGCAAAAAATCCGCCAAATCCAACAAGTCCCTGCGCCTCCTCGGTAGTGCTTCCGCGCTTCCCCAGGAACCCTCTGTCGAGATTCTCGAAACCTTTGCGAATAGCCATCCGGGCCGTGGTTATGTGGTGCGGGTGGATACGGCGGATTTCTCGTCAGTCTGTCCCGTGACCGGCCTGCCGGACTATGCGGAGATCGTCATCGAGTATGTGCCCGCCGCGCGTTGCGTGGAGACAAAGTCGCTCAAATATTATCTCGCCGCCTTCCGGAACACGCCTTCCTTCAACGAGCAGATCGTGAACCGCATCCTCGACGACCTCGTCGCCGTATGTGCCCCGGAAAGCATGACGGTCACCGGCGCCTTCGCCGCACGGGGAGGGTTGGCTTTGACTGTTACCGCTTCGCACACGGCGAAAAAACGCCGCTGAGTTAATCAGGGATTGTTCGCCAGTCGGTCGGCCATTGGCTCGAGCACTTTTAGCCCGGCGAGTCTAGCCAAGGCGCATTGCCGCTCGTCGAAGGAAATAAATGTGTCCGGCTGAATTTCACAGGCGCACGCCACATGCATCACATCTAAGGTGCGGGTGCCGATTTTCATGCTGTGACGGGAGAGCTGGCGGAAGCGCTCCATGAGGGCTGCACGATCGAGGTGAGGGAAGACATATTGGCCGCGCTCTTTACGGGAACGGAAATGAGCCAGTTGGCTGTCAGCTTGTGCCGCTGTGATATCGCGCCAAAATACTTTCAACCGCAGAGCGTTTGTCAGTTCCGCCTCCTGCAGTTCCCAAATCGGTAGAGGGTCGCTTTGGGCCTCGACTTGCTCCTGCACCCACTCGGAGCCCTGCTCGCGGAGGTAGAGTTTCAGGAGTGCGCTGGTATCTAGGTAGAGCATACCTTACCAGCGGCCTCCCCGGTCGCGATCAACCGTCTCCGTTGCGGAGACCCCCTTGTTGGGAATCGCCGTTGCCAAATGATCGTCCCAAATCACACGCTGGCGCCCGCCCGCCGGAACCAACCGAACCCTGGGCTTTCCCCGGTTCAACACTTCTATGATCTCGCCATTGGCCACCAATTGTTCGACCTGCGACCAGTGGGCCTTCATTTCACGGACGGTCATTGTCTTCATTGGGTGAAGTTCGCCTATGTTTTACAAAATGAAAAACAATAATTTCTCACCATGAAAAAAGCACTTTGATACCGGCGCAAGTGCGGTAGGTGGCCTGCGAGTTGATGAAAGCGTTGAGCTCGCACTTTCTAATCGAAAATTGATTGTGATTTATCAATGTATTTGTTAATTATTAACAATGAAAAATCGTGAGGCGGTCGAAAAATTCCACCTTGTCTTTCTAAGGCATTTTGCGGCGACGGTAAGCCCGGGGACGGTCTGTTTGAAGGGCGGGGTCAACTTGAGGCTGTATCACAATTCGGCCCGTCTTTCCGAGGATATGGATTTCGACGCACGGAAAGTGGGGGTGGAAATTCTGAAAAAGAATGTGAACAAGGTTTTGGCAGCCAAACCACTCCTGACCGAACTTGCGGCGGCCGGTATTGCGTTGAGCGAGATCAAGCCTTCAAAGCAGACCCCAACAGTCCAACGCTGGAAGTTTCATATCATTTATCAGGAAACTCCCATTGCGACCCGTTTGGAGTTTTCCCGCCGGGGGGACGAGGAGTTTGCGGGGTGCGCGGTCGAGCCGCCAGCGGCCTCGCTTCTGGCCGAGCGGTGGGTGGTGCCTTTTGTATTCAACCATTACACTGCCGAGTCAGCTTACAGGCAGAAGATCAATGCCCTTGCGACCCGCACCCAAGTGCAGGCCCGTGATGTCTTCGATCTGAATCACCTCTCCTCATTTGCCGAAGCCGCCAGAGGAGTTCCATCCGGGCTCGCTGCCCGAGCGGTGGAGCAGTTGGGGCTGATTACATTTGAGATGTTCAGGGAACAGGTGGTTCCCTATCTGCCGAACGACTTGGCAGAGCATTATGGAACTCCCGAGGCTTGGAAGACCATGGTTGATCGTGTTGGCAACGACCTTTTCGTGCCTGAATCAAAATGAACGCCAGCGCCTTTTTCAAGAAATTGGTTGGCCGCAACCGGGTCACCACCCGCGAAGCGGCGCAGCTCACGGGCCTCAGCATTCCAGCCGCCTCGATGGCTCTGAGAAGGCTGTCCACTGAAGGGCTTGCCGCTTCTCTCAAGAGGGGGCACTGGCTGGTCGGGGGCTCAGCATTGAAACCTGGAGTCCTCGTCGCAGCGGCTGCCGATCCTTATCAGGCCTACCTCTCGGGTTGGTCGGCGTTGCGCGTTCATGATCGAATCCAGCAAATTCCGCAGAAGCATTTTGCCATGACACTGGGACGGCCTGGCGAAATCGAGATGGCCGGGGCGAAGCTGTCCTTTCACTGTATCGCGCCCGAGTTGTTCGGCGGCTACAGCCATGACAGCAGGGTGGATGGGTTTGTGGCATCGGCGGAAAAAGCGATTTTCGATCTGGCCTATCTCGCGGCGATGAATCGAAGCCCTGTGAGTGGAAATTTGCCGGAAACCGACCTGCGCGGTCTCAAGTGGAGGGAAGTGAAGGCGTGGGTTGGTCGCATTTCAGGGCAATCCGTGCGGCGGTCTGTTGAAAGACAACTGGAGCGCATTCGCGGGCAACACGCTGTCAATCCCGAGGAGGCCTGACTGCATCACGCGCTAGGCGAACTATTTCTTGTAGAAGGAAATCGCCGTCACAAGATCGACGGCGCGTTGCAGGACGGTGTCGCGGAGGGGTTCGCTGTCGTCGTCGGATTCGGCGGTGCTTGAGATTTCGGGGTTGGTGTTGGCGACCAAGGCGGCCTCGTTCATGCGGGGGCGTTCGGTATCGAAGACGAATTGGCTGACGCCTTTTTCTTTGGTGAGTTCGAAGATTTTTTTCTGCGTTTCGGCGGGCAGGCTGATTTCGATGTCGGGCTTCACTCCTGTTGGGAAAATCGGACATGAGCCAGGGAGCGAGACGCGGGAGACGGCGAGGCGGATTGTTTTGCCTCCGCCGATGGGAAATTCCGAAAATTCCACCGCGGCGCCTGCGGTCTTGGCTCCGACGATCATACCGCTGGAATTTGCGCGTAGCGTGGCGGCAAGCGCCTCGGCGGCTCCTGAGGTATCGGCATCGGTGAGCACGACAAGTATGCCTTGGAAAACGGACTCGCGGTCGGCGGTGAGGATTCGTTCCTGTTTGGCGTTGGGTTTTTCGATGGTGAAAAGAATTTTTCCCTTAGGACAAAAGCGCCGGGCGAAATCAGCGGCGATGTCGAATTCCGTGCCGTCCGGTATGCCTCGGAGGTCGAGGATCACGGCGGGGATTGATTTGTCGGCGAAGTTGCCGAGGGCGGAGTCCGTCTGCTTGAGGGCGGCGGCACTCATGGCTCCGGGTCGAATGTAACCGATGCGACCATCGAGAATTTCGGCCAGAAAGGGAATGGGCTTTGAAGTAGCATTCCCTGTTTGATTCAAATCCGCTCCAGTGCCGAGACGAAGGAGTAGGCCTTCCAAGAGTGCCTTCTGGCGGGAAACATTGTCGAGCGCCTCGGGGGAGAGGTAGTTCGCTTCTAAGGCGTCGATGGCTTTTTGGATCTGTGATTCGTCCAAGGAATCCACCGCTTCCCTCAAAGTGGGGGTTGGTGTCGGGGAAGGTTTGTCAGTGGCGGGCGCATCCTCTGCCAGAGCGGTTGCCGTGAGGCAGGCGGAGAGAACGAGGGGGAGGAGTTTCATTAGTGGGTAGGCGTGGCGCCAATGTCGTTCCGTCGCTGGACACCCGCGAACGAAATTTTATCGGCCGCCCTATATGCCAGGCTGCGGGCGGCTTCGAGGGTTTCGGCCTTCGCGGTGACGCCGAGCACACGGCCGCCGTTGGTCGCGATTTCGCCATTCACGGCCTTTGTTCCAGCATGAAAAACTTCCACTTCATCGAGGCTGGCGCCATCGGAGAGGCCGCTGATGGCTTTGCCTTTTTCGTAGGAGCCTGGATACCCGCCCGAGGCGAGAACCACGCAGACGGCGGCTTTTTCATCCCACGCTGGAGTTGCCGCGCCGAGTGCGCCTGCGGCGGTGGATTCCAGAAGTGGCAGGAGATCCGAGTCCAAGCGCCGCACGAGCACTTGCGTTTCGGGATCGCCCCAGCGGCAGTTGAATTCCAGAACCTTCGGGCCTGAGGCAGTGAGCATGAGGCCGGGGAAAAGCATGCCACGGAAATCGAGTTTGTCTTTCTGGATGCCGGCGATGAAGCGGTCGAGGATTTCGGTGCGGATGCGGGCGCGCAGGGTGTCATCCACCGATCCACTCGGGCTGATCGTGCCCATGCCGCCGGTGTTCGGTCCCTGGTCGCCGTCGTGGGCTTTTTTGTGGTCGCGGCAATCGGGGAAAAGAAGATAGGTGGAGCCATCCACAAGAGCGTGGATCGAGCATTCGACACCTTCGAGGAATTCCTCGACCACGACGCGGCTTCCGGCCTCGCCAAAAGCGCGGTCTTCCATGCAGAGGCGCAAGGCGGCATCGGCCTCGGAGAAATTTCCGGCAATGATCACGCCCTTGCCGAGCGCGAGTCCATCGGCCTTCACCACGAGGGGATATTTTGCGGTGCGGCAGTATTCCCTGGCCGCCGCGCTGTCGGTGAATTCGCGGTAGTCTGCTGTGGGGATTCCGTGGCGGATCATGAAATCCTTCGCAAACGCCTTCGATGACTCGAGGCGGGCGGCGGCCGCGCGCGGGCCGAAAATTTTCAAACCTGCATCCTCAAAGGCATCGACGACTCCCGCAGCCAGCGCATCGTCCGGGCCAACGACTGTGAAGTCGATGGCGTTGGCTTTTGCAAAGGCGACAAGGCTGGAAACATCCTCAGGTGCGATGGGCACATTCTCGCCGATGGCTGCGGTGCCGGCATTGCCCGGAGCGATGAAGATTTTTTCCACGCCAGCGGATTGGCTGAGCTTCCACGCCAAGGCGTGTTCGCGGCCCCCGGAGCCAGTGATGAGAATTCGTTTGGTCACGGATTGAAGAGCAGAGTTGTGGTTTGCTGCGGGAGCATTTCGCGGGTGAAGGCAAATTTCGGACCCTGCGAGTTGTGAATGCCGCCGGTTGTCCAATCACGCGAGCCAGTCGGAATAACCAAGCGCGGGCGGAGCTTGGCAATGATCTGGCTTCTGGCCTCGGACGAGAGCATTTCTGGATTGAAGAGCAGGACATCCACCGTGCCGATCTGGGAAATTTGTTCGGAATCCAGCGGGCGGGTCGGGACTCCGGCGAAGCAGAAGCGCATGCCATCCATCGTCCAAGTGAAAAACAGGTTCATTCCATCGGATGTCGGCATTTCCGAGTTTCTGTAACTCGGAACGCCAAGGATTCGGATGCCGGTGACATTGTTGACTCCGATTCCCACACCTCCGCGCAGGACGGATGGTTGGTTGTCGATGGCGTTGATGTTGTTGAAATCCGAGCGCTCGGAGGTGATCAAGACGACATCGCTCTTGAGCGGCGAGGGGAGGGTGCGTCCGCCGGTTTTTGCGGCGTAGGGATTTGCCAGAATCGTGGTGCCAATGGACGAGGTGAATCGGTAGCACTGGTTGCCCAGCCACTCGATCTGTGTCTCGCGCAGAGTCGATGGTTGTGTCGGCTTTTCCGGTGTTCCGCATCCGGCGAGAGCCAGTGCGGCCGCTGCCAGGAGAGCAAGGCGGCGCATTCTCAGGAGTTGAGCGCGAGTTCCGTGCCGAGATCTCCGATGCGGCTGAGGGTCAGGCCTTGAAGGGCGGGAACCTCGGATGCCATCATTTTGAAGACCTCCTCGATCGTGTAAACTCCGTTTGAGCCGCCTGTGGCCTGCACGAGGTCGCGTAGGACTTCCCAATCGTCGCGGGCTTGGCCCGGAGGCTGGATGGCTTGGTTGAGGCGTTGGAGGCGGCCTTTGATATTGATCATGCTACCGCGCTTCTCGGCCCAGCCACTGGTCGGCAGAACGACGGTCGCGCGGCGCGTAGTGGCGTTCGCGAGAATGCCGGTGACGACGAGTGTTTCGAGATTTTTGAGGTGCTCTTCGGAAATTCCGCAATCCACGGCATCCTCTCCGAGCACGATGAGGCCGGTTATTTGGCCGGATGCCACACCTGCTGCAATGGCGGGGAGTTTTCCTGTGGCCAAGCCAAGGAGCTTCGCGCCGGTGGTGTTCGGGTTTCCATCATCCGAGATGAGGAATCCGTCGCCCTTCTGAGGACGGGGCAAGACATCGAAATTCTCGATTTTCAGGCCGGCAGCGAGGCGGCGTGCGAGGAAGAGTTCCTCGTTCGTCATGCGGGCGGAAGCGATGAGGGCGGTTTTGGCTGGGTCGCGGCCCTTGAGCTGCTCGGCGGCCACTGCGAGGGCGCGGGTCCAATGGGCAGGCACTTCTTCGCCTTTCACGACCGGATCGGTGAGGCGGGATTCGCTGTTGAGGTAATGAAAATTCAGGCGGTGGCTGTCCGGCATCCAGCAGGAATTCACAAAATCGTTCTCGCGGGGAGTGATGCGGTGAACGGTGTTCTCGCGGCTGGAGATCAGGATATTCGAGCCCATGCCGCAATTCACATCGATGCTCTTGGTTTCCTTTAAAAACCAGACACGCATTTTGAAGCGGAAGTCTTTGCTGGTGAGTGCGCCCACGGGGCAGATATCCACCGTGTTCAGCGAGTAGTTGTTGTCGAGTTTCTTGCCCGGATAGACCGAGAGGGTCGTGTGGCTGCCGCGATTCAGGAAGCCCAGCACATCGTCGTGTGCGATTTCCTTCATGAAGCGGATGCAGCGCGCGCACATGATGCAGCGTTCGTCGTCGAGCACGATACGCTCGCCGAGGTCCACGCGCTTCGGCTTTTTCACTTTCTCCTCGATGAAACGGGATTCGCCCTTGCCAAACTCGACGGAAAATTCCTGCAACCGGCACTCGCCCGCTTGATCGCAGATCGGACAGTCGAGCGGGTGGTTGATGAGCAAAAATTCCATCACGCCCTTGCGGCATTCTTCGACGAGCGGCGAGGAGGTGCGAACACCCATGCCTTCGGCGACTTCCATCGCGCAGCAAATCTCAGGCTTCGGCCCCCAGCCGATCTCGGGCTTGCCATTGGCATCCAGCACGGGTTGGCGGTCGGGAGTCATCTTCGGGCGGCCGGTCTCCACGAGACACATGCGGCAGTTGCCCGGCGAGCTGAGTTTGGGGTGGTAGCAGTAGTGCGGAATGAATTTGCCGCTCTGCATGCAGGCCTCGATCACGCGCGTGCCTTTGGGAAATTGTTTCCACTCCCCGTCGATCTGCACATTGACCATCGTCACTGGTGTTGCCGTTTCGCTCATGTTTGAAAATCCTCTGGAAAAATCCCCGTCACGGGGCGTCTACAAGGCGTCAAGTTATCGGAGGATGCCCCTCCCGACGCAAGCAAAAGAAGGGAGATGACATCGAGTGTCGGGAATGACTTTAATCCCCCCATGGCAATGCATCGATGGACACGCTTGAGCACGCAACGGATGGAGGAGGATTGGTATGCACGGCTTTCTCATATCGACCCCGAGCATTTGGTCATGCTCACGCAGCCGGAATCCAGCGCGCTGAAGATCCAGGTTTTCGGCGATAAGAAAACGGTCGAGCAACTGGTCTGCGACTTTGGAGGAAAAATGACGCAGCTCGCTCCCGAGGCATGGATTGGAAGTCAGGCCCGCGCGCCGCTGTCGATCCGGGGACGTTTGCGGGTGCACTCGGATGACGCCACCTTCCGCGCTTCGGAAAATACCGGGCGCGACATTTTCATTCCTGCCGGCATGGCCTTTGGAACCGGTGACCACGCGACGACGGCGACCTGCCTTCGCCTCCTGTGCGATATCGTTCCCAACCTCCCGGCAGGCTGGCGGGCACTCGATGCCGGCACTGGCACTGGCATTCTTGCCATCGCAGCGGAAAAACTCGGCGCCTCCGCTGTGGAAGCCTTCGACTTCGATCCGGTCTGCATCCGGGTTTCCAAAGAAAATGCCAAGGCCAATCGCTGCCGGAAAATCGCCTTCTCCGTCGCGGATTCCCAACGCGTCAGCGCGTTTCAGAAAGCCGATGTCATCCTCGCCAATCTCTATAGCGAACTCCTCATCGCCTCCGCTCCCGGCCTTGCAAAAAAACTCAAGCCCGGCGGGCATTTTATCTTCTCCGGCGTCCTCGTGCGCCAAGCCGCCGAAGTCAGCGCCGCCCTCGAAAAATGCGGTCTCGGCACCCCTCGTCTCATCAAGCGCGGCAAATGGTGCGCCGGCATCTGCCCGGCCTGAAAAGGGCCTCCTTGCGAAGTCCCATTAAAAAAAGAGGACTATCGCGCAATGGCCCTGGGAATCCCTTTGGAGGGCGTAATCCCCAAACGACGGAAAACGCTTAATGAGTCCAGAAGTTGGTATTATTCGATGGGCCCGAGGGCTTGGGGTGAGGATTGGATTTTCAGGGCCGTGAGCGCTTCAAGCGCACGCGGGGAAATGGTGCCGTCGGTGGTGAAAAGAATGGATCGGATGTCAGTGTTGGATTTTTTCATCTCCAGAAATTCATTGGCTCGCGATTCGACCAGCGGTGTCCACAAAACGAGATCAGCACCGACAGACACGACGAGGGTTCCGTCGCGGTCAAGACCGCAGGGGATGCCGTCCATGGCGCGGAATTCGGTGATCGGAGCGCGGACGGTGTGGTGTTTTTCAAAGAGGCGAGCCATTTGGACAAAGTAGACGGCGTCCTCGCGGGATGATGCTTGCGAGGCTTGCGCGAGGAGAGGATCGGGATTGCAACCGATTTTGGCGATGAGTGTGGTAATGGAGGATTTCTGCCAGGGTGTGAAGAAGGGGTTGGCGAGAAAGGCGTCGATATTTTCTGATGACGCACCGAGGGATTTAAGGATGTTGCGGTTTTTCGCTGCGAGTTCAGCGGGAGAGGATTCGACGAGGGCGCGTTGGAAGGTGTCGTTCATGTTCACGACCGAAAGCGCGGTGCCGACACCTCCTCCAACAAGGAGTCCGGAAAAATTCATCAAAGAGGCCCCGGCGGCCATGGCCCGGGCAGCGGCATCGAGTTCCGACTGCAACTCGCGGTCGGTGGTGAACGGGCTCACGCCGAGTTTGAGGGCAAGCTCGGCTTTTTTGCGGTGAACGCCAGCGGCCGCTTCGACGGCCTCGGTTGCGCCCACTTTGCCCTCGCCCATACTTTTGATCGAGGTGCCGACGCGGCCGAAAAATTTCGACGCGCCTTGCGGGAGGTTTTTAACAGTTCCAACCGGGTCCTTCACCGCGTTGCCGACGCTT
>JAPLTI010000026.1 GCA_026398285.1 Verrucomicrobiota bacterium | reverse complement strand
GCGAGCTCCGATGACTGGAGTTCGAATTTCTTAGGATTTGTCCGCCTCAGTTTTTCGAGGTTGAGGATTTTCCATTTCAAGGCGGGCAATTCGCGAAGGTGCGGAAATGGCATGAGGCTCCAATCCGGCTCGAGTCGCACGAGGCCGAGTAGAAACTGTTTGTGCCTGTCCTGAAGATTGGTGAGGAGTGCCGAACGGAGGTTCGAACGAGCCTCTTGCAGTT
The DNA here is from genome assembly GCA_026398285.1 of Verrucomicrobiota bacterium. Classification (GTDB taxonomy): domain Bacteria; phylum Verrucomicrobiota; class Verrucomicrobiia; order Chthoniobacterales; family Terrimicrobiaceae; genus UBA967. The sequence continues at coordinate 7,284 of JAPLTI010000026.1, read as the reverse complement.
CGGCAAGCGAGACCGGGTGGGTGGTCATGCCTACGAATTGCTCCTCGTAGAGGTTGGTGATTTTTTTGTCCTTCGAGAAGAGCACTCCATGGACGGTGTTGTTGTGGCCGGCGAGGTAGCAGACAAAGCAATCCACAACTCCGGCATCGAAATGGTTCCCGAGAAACATTTCGCGCACATCGAAGAAATCCCTCGGGTGTTGGCGGTCGAGGGCCGCGACGAGCTTGCCTCCGTAGAGTTCGTCCCTGGCCAGCGATGGAATGGCAAAATCGACAGCGAAGGACCGTCTGGCCGATTCCGAAATCCGGGCTTCTCTGGGTCGCAACAAGGTTCCACGGAAGTTGTAGTTCACTTCGACCTTCACGCTAACTGTGTCGCGAGAAACGAGGATCTTCACATCCTCGGAGTCGCCTGTGCTGACGAGTGTGGCTTTCAATCCCAAGGGTTCGAGGCGCTCGCCCAGGGATTGCAACTCCTGCCGGATGGATTTCAGGGCTTCGTCGCGCGATATGGTATGGTTGGTGAACGCTACATCGATGTCCACCGACATGCGGGGCATATCGTGCAAAAAGATGTTCAATGCGGTGCCACCCTTCATGGCAAAATCCGGGGTCCGGAAAACATGGGGAGCGATGTGGAGCATGAGCCGCACAATTTCGATGTAGGAGGTGTCCATCAGGCCGGGAGGTTCAGGGTTGATCCATCCTGCAGCTTGCCGCTCCACCGGCCTTGTCCTAGCCTGCCGTGAGCAGCTTCTCGGGCGGCATCGGCCCATGGTAGACCGAGGTCGGCAGCCCATTTAACGCAAAGGCTGTTCACTTTCACGCTCGTGCAGTGTTGCAGAAGAGTGGAAAGCTCAACTGCACGCAAACTGAACAGCATTTCAAAAATATTCCGCGACTCCTCGATCTCCTCGGCTTGCCCGATTTCGCCCAGTAGTTCCAGCAAGGCGCGCTCGGGAGTGGACACCAAAGGACCATCCGGGCGCTCCGGAATGGGGTGCAATCCGAAATCCGCAGGCAGGCTGGAATCGAAAATCTTTTTGCTGACATACCGTGAGAGGAATTGCTTGGTGAACCAATCCGGCAGTCTCCCTCGTTCACTTCCCCAAAGCACGATGCGTTCTCGTGCAGGAATGTTGTGACGAAACCCATGCCAAGCCAGCGCAGTTTTTCCGCCGACATGAATTTTGCTCAGGTCTTTTGACAGAATTTTAATAGAAAAGTATTTGTCGAGGGTGACATTGGGAAAAGAAAACATACCTCTTCCCAGTCGGACGATCCAGCCGCTCCTCACATAGTAATTCGCCAAAGCGGGGGAGATGCCCAACCCCTTGAGGGTGCGGGTATCGAACGGCGATTCCCTCGGAATGGAATTCTGCAACCGCTGGAGTAGATTTTTTTCCTTAGATAAAGCCACGCTTTATCTATATTTGTTTTTCTATGATCTGCAACCCGATTTGCAAAGGAATGTAATTTGTAACGGCCCCGCTGAGTATTTTTGTAAGAGAAGATGAAGCTCCGCTTGACCTATTTTACATTTTATATGTCAGACAGGCGGCTTTTCTGCCTCGCAGCGTTTATCCGGAATCGCGGATAGTTTCTCTATACGACTTCTGCGGTTCCAGTAGCTAAAAAAAACCGCCATCGAGAGCATGACGGTTTTTTTCTTCAGCACCTTGGCGGTCGGCGCTGGCATTTACACATCAGGAGGCAAGAACCAAGCCAGCAGTTGCATCGAACAAGCCATGCAACGCTTCTCCTCGCCTCATGGCTGTGTGTGGGTTCACGGACTTGTGGACCTCCGTGAATGCATTGAACAGGCTCCATGCTGTTCTATCCCGGAATGCCGAGTGTGCCGGATGCCTCCACTGATCGAGCACATCGGGAATTTGCGAGGTCGTGATCGCTTGGCAATCCACCGCCCGGATCACGAGATCATGGGCTTTGAGGTCATCCATCCCATGGCATTTGTAGGCTTGGACTCGCTGATCGAGTTGATGGAAACGATCCCCGAGTTGTCCAACCGCCCTTGCCGTGAGGTGGCGTAGGTCTCGCATCGCATAGCGTGTGTGTTTGCGACTGATTCTGACTTCACCCGAGAAGGCGAGGTTATCGCAAACAAACACTCGGGTTCCTGCAACCAACCCAGCTGGATAAGTCTGGTCGTGGCTGTTTCGGATTCCCACTACCCATGAATAATCCTGCTCCCACTTCATAGGGAGAGTCACCGAGAGAACGCCGAAGTAGCGTGCTCCAGCGTGGCTCAGGGCGTGGGTTTCAGCGGTGACCTCGAATCCTGATCCGAGGAGTTGAGTTTCCACTTCTCCGAGGATGGTCTGGTGGGCGAGCGGATACCATGTGCTGGTTCCGAGTGGCGTGGGAACATGGAACAATTCCTCCCGCGTGACGGTTTCTGCTCCGCAATGGAGGAGCATTCCGCGAGCGGGCGGGTGATGTCTTGGTGGTTCAATAAGGTTCATTTTTGTTTGGTCTGGAAATGGCGAGAGCCGGTGTCCACATGGGATCACCGGCTCTCTCGCCTGTTGTTGGTGTTGTTCTGTGCTGCTTAGATTCTCACTCCTTGAAGGGAGCGGAGGGTCTGACGCACGGCTTGGATTTCACGCTCGTTGGCTCGTTGATCACGAATCGCCTGACGGAGCAGGGCAGTGATCTCGGAGATGCTTCCGAGCGCCTCGCGCAAGTTGCTCTTGAAGCTGTCGAGGTTGTCGATGGCGACTTCAATGGCTGGCTTGCTGGTGGTGGTGGAAACAGGTCCGATGTTGCGGTTGCTTCCGTTGACTGGAACCTCTCGGCTCCCGTTGATGTGTGGGGCTGCTGCCCCGTTGGTTGTTGGTGCTGTCATGGTGTTGTTGGTTGTTTTCTGCGTTGTCTCTGGGGAGAGCTTTTCGTTTCTCATCGGCATCACGACCATCAGCGCCCTTTCGTTGCTGAAGAGGATCGCCGACTCGGGATCATTGATTCCGATGGTTGTGAATCCGTAGTCGAATGCCTTGGCGAGATAGTCACGGTTCAGGCAGGTAGCGGCGTCTGGACCACCAGTGATCACCCCGGTGAGGGAGGTGGAGGAGCTGCCATCCACAAGCGAGACCGCCTCCTTCTCGATCACGAGCCGGATGGAATTGTTTTGATCCTTGGGAAAGCGGCCCAGCGCCTCTTTGAAGCTGTGGCTCTCAGGCAGAGTGAGAAGTGTCCGGTTGGAGGCAGGTAGGACCGCCCTCCAATTCGGATAATTTCCTTCCAATGCCCTGGAGCTGATTTCCCAAATTCCAGACCGGATGCGGAAAGAGAGGCGACTCTTCTTTTCCACCGCAATCGCCCAATCGTCTCCCAATCCCTTCCAAGCAAAAATAGGAAGAGCAGGGATCACGAAGGATTCTGCTATGGGGAGGTTCAATGCCCCGGATCGATAAAGATGGCGACCGTCAGTCGAGACAAGACGGTGCATCCCCTGATCCAAATCAAAGAGCACTCCATGGAGAATTGGTCTACCCTGATCGTCTGAGGAGCATCCGAATGCCTGCCGGAACTCTCCAACAAACTCGGCTGGCATGAGATTCAGTGGGGCATTGATGTTTGGTTCCTCTGGAAATGTAGTGGGATCAATCACCTCAAAACGCTCCTCAAGCGTTCCTGTGCCCAGATCAGACTGGAAGCACTCCGGGGCAATGCGAACGAGCGCATGGGTGGGAAGGCGTCTGACGAATTCCTTCAGCTTGGCAAAGGGAACAAGGAAGGTGTCGATGGGCTCCTCTCCGTTCCCTATTCTAGCTTTGAGGAAGGATTCAGAGTCCGTTCCCTCAAGGAAAAGCCCCGTCTTGTTGCCACGGATTCTGAGTGAGCAGAGGGCTTCCAGAGAGTGGCGTGTGTTGATGATTTTAGAGAATCCCGCGAGGGCGGATTTTAATTCTCCAGCGTTAATGATGATAATTTTAGTCATTGGTCTGTTCTTTCTTGATGCGCCAAAGGCCGTGAGAATCGCTCCCCACGGCCTTTCAGCAGGTTTGTTGTGATTTTCACGCAGCAGCCTCTTCAGGGCTCCTGCGGAATTTGAGTTGGCTAGTTACGCACTCGGAAGGGGCGATGTCGTCGCGCTCTCCGAGATACAAGGGTTGATAGAGGGCAAGACTCTCTGGCATGGCGTAGAGGTAACGAACCTCCACCACCGAGCCGATTTCAGGAATCTTGTGATTGGCCGGAATGGCGACATTTCCTGTCGTTCCCGGCCTGTCCATAAAACCAACCCCAATGCTCCTTTGCCCGTTGATTGCGGTTACAAGAACCGAGGCAGTTTCAACGAACTTGTGTTTGAGTTGGGATCCACCCGAGGCAGGTCGTCCTGCTGTGTATGGTGAGTCCTTGTGCTTGAAGACGACGCCCTCAGCCAACTCACTCTGGAGTTCCTGAAAGCGCCGTCTTTTCTGGAACGGATCGATCCACGGGGCTGTCCAACGAATCGTGTTTTGCTGGGCTCCCATCAGGAGATTCATCAAAACAGCAAGCCGCTTGAAGTAGGTTGCGCCCCGAAGATCAACTCCTTCTAATTCGAGGAGATCAAAGGCATGGAGAGTCTCTCCAACAGCCTCTCCATCGATTATCCAGTATCCCTCTATTTTTTTAGCTCCCTCTTCGAGTGAATCTTTTTGGCTTCCTCGAAACTGACAGGTGATTGGGTTTTGGTGCCGGTATTCATCGTCGATCCCCTGCGCCCGTAGGCGAAGTTCACAACAAATCCCGACTGTTTGGGTTCGATGGAGGTTTGGTAGACTTTGTCCGAGCGTCCATCGCGGTAATAGAGCGTGATGCTCTCCATGGTGTTTCCTTTCTAAAACGACGAAGGGCCGGAACCCTGAGGCTCCAGCCCTTTTCGTCGCTGTTGTTGTTAGTTTCCCCTGATCTTTTTCGTTGCCGTGAGGATCATCCTAATAATGGGGACCACGATCCGTAGGACATCCACACCTGTGGTGCCAACGGTTTCAAGGATTCGTGCGAGCCTTTTGACATGGCGTATTGCTGACGGAGCCTTTCTCACCGGTCGCCTCCATTCCAAACTCCGCACTCGGCGAAGAACTCACAGGCCGCACATTGGAGTCCGGGTGAAGGAACAAAGTCCTCCCGCTGGATGCCGTCTGTGTAGGATTCAACGAGTCGCAGGAAGCGAACCTCCTGCTCTGCCGTGATAGGCCCTCTTTCGCTCACCACAAGCTTGGGCGTTTTGGTTTTTACCAAGTGGTGCAGCTCGAATCCCGAGGCTTCCTGCCCTGTGGCTTCCCTGTGCAGGAGACCATAGGCGGTGAGTTGGGTTTCGTTGCGGTGGATCGCCTGATCATGCTGGGGAGTGGAGGCCGTGGTTTTGAAATCCACGATCCGCCCACCCGGCCTCACCAGATCGATCACTCCAACAAGCCTTGGAAGCCCGGGGAGATCGGCTTCCACTCGGGCTTCAACGGCTTGGGGTTTCTCATCGGGAGGGATCGGCGTTTCGCGCAAATACATTTCCACGAGTCCCCATGCCTTTTCCTGCTGCTCGTGTTCTTCCAGTGGGGATTCCCACTCGACAGGCTCTGTGGCTTGCGCTGAGGCCCAATCCAGAACGAGCGAGGTTTTGAGGCTCTCCACATCTTGGGGCTGACCACGCCAACGGGCATTGCTCCATCTCTGAAGCGCTCCGTGAACAGCGCGTCCCAGGAATTGTGGGGCGGATGTAGGCTTGGCGATCTCCAGCACATAGCGGAAGTAGAACTTCAGCCGGCAGGAGTGGAAACTGTTCAACCGACTTGCCGAGATGGTTTCCAGTAGAGACTCCAAACGGCTTTTTTCTCTGGTCTCACAGAGGGCCGTCATCGTGATCCTCCGTTGCTGTATTGGCGCTGGCGGGGAGGACCTCCGTTGCGGCGTGGAGCGTGGCTCCTTCCGCCGTGCTCCTCCAAGATGCGATCAATCAGACCACTTGCCTGAAGTTTGTTGAGGCCCTTCACCGCAGCCCCGAACATTTCATGGCTCAGGTTCTCGATGTCCTGCTTCTCGAGTCCATGCTGTCCAACAAGGTTCAGGATCAAGTCCCGTTGCTTGTCGCTGCAATGCCAGCCGGCACCGTTGCTGTGCCCGTTTGATCCGGTGTCGCCCATCCCGTTTGTTGGGGGAATGCTCGACCTGGATACCTTTGCAGGAGCCTGCTCGCTGATTCCATAACCCTGATCTGGGACGAATCCCGTATTCTGGATTTCTTCGTCCACGCTCTTTTGAAGCGTGTCATAAAGGCGGGAACTTTCTCCCGCCACATCGTCGATGTTGCTGATCTCGGTCTCGACGCAAACCGAGAACTGGTGGCTCGAATATCCGGGTAGGCCCAGACGCTTCGAGTAGTTGGCAATGAGTTTGAGTGCCATGGTGGTTTTTTCTTTCTGGTTGTGCCTTGGAAGACCTCTGAAACGAAAAAGACCCCGGATGATTGTCACCCGGGGCCATTGATCGGCTTAGTCTTCTTTGGCGGTTGTTTTGCTCAGGCGGCGACTGCCGCTGTGGATGGTTGTTGACTGGGGAATGGAACCGGCACCATCCGGTCGAGAGCCTCTTGAACAATGCGGTCGTTGAGGACCGTCATTGGAATCCGAAGCTCGCGGGCCGTGTGAAAAATAGAGCCCTCCAAAAGGGAAAGCTCCGTCTTCATCAAATTATACCCTCTTTGAGCGGTTTTTTTGGGGGAGGGGGTAAGGCAGGATTTACAAAAAGTTTTCGTGACAATTCGTGACAAACTGAAGGCGCTTTTAAGGAACTTCGGGGAACTCTGGAATTTTAGGGTTCCGCCCGCAGATCCTTTATTTATGCTGTTTTGAGGGCTCTTTGGGGGTTAAATAAAATGGTGGAGGCGACGGGAGTCGAACCCGTGTCCTTAAAATGATCTACACAACCTTCTACATGTTTAGACGGTCTTTGATCTCGGAGTGGGCGGGCGAACCGTCACGCTTCCCTCTCCAGAGCGTCCACGAAATCGATTCACCCGGGGTAGCGGTCGCTCCATCCCAGGCCAGCCTGCTGTCGTCGCATTCCGGACCAGCAGGCGTCAGCCGGAATGCGTCGTGGCTCAATTAGGCCGCGAGAGCGAGATCTTCGTAATCTGCATTTATTTGTTTGATCCGATTTTTTACGAGGCCAACGAATCATCCTCGACATGCGGGCCGGGCTTCACACTCAAAGTCGAAACCTTTACGCCCCCTAACGAGCCTTAGCATAGCTGCGGTTTGTAAAAAGGCAAGCGGCAGCG
>JAPLTI010000107.1 GCA_026398285.1 Verrucomicrobiota bacterium | reverse complement strand
AAAATTTGGACGATCGTCCAAATTTTTGGTCTTTTACTTTTGCAAAGGATTCCAGCAATTTGATCTGCAAAAAGCCACCCGCCTCACCCGGGACCTCGTGTGGGTATTTGCGGCGAGGAAAATTACTTCCGATGCAGAGATTTTTTGACTCTTTGCGCATTGAAACACAACGGGGTTTATCCTTTGAAGCGCAAACTGCTTTAGATGCGCCAAATTTGATCGCTTAGGATTGAAATATCCGGCAGGTTCATTGTGGATTATTTTTTTATTTGAAAGATATTTTATAACAAGAATCCTAGGCTATGTTTTTACATATTAGTTTTTTAAACTGCTCAACGATCTAATCAAGGATTCAACGCCTCAATCTGAATCTTATAAACTGTTGTTTTAATATCTATTGCACCGGATTCATTGGTCATATTCCCCTCGCCGTTTTTATCCTTTGTAAATCCCAAAGAAATCAGGCCATTTTCAAATGATTCAGCACCATTCGGCTCTACCTTGACAATCCAAGAGTCCGCAGCGGTTTCTCCAGTTTCTACGAATGGGATACCCGTCCGCTTGAATAACTCCAATACCTCACTGCGCCTTTGCTCGCGTTGCGCGGCATCTTCATAGCGGAGCCTAAAAATACGCATTGGCGATTCTACGGGACCGACCGGTAAGTTTGCGTTGGCGATGGATTCCAAGGATTGCCGCAACCCCGGGACCTCGGCAGCGGCCTCTGACACTTGGGCCTCCGCCACCACGGTGGATTGTCTCTCCTTTCGGATACCATTTAGTCCAAGGATGAGGACTGTGATCGGCAAGGCCAGAGCTACGCCCAGCAGGCCCAGAATTTGAAAGACCTGGGCGTTGAGCCGGAATTTTGGCACGGGCTCTTCTGGTTTCTGTGCAGGATCGATCTCTGACATATTTCTATGGTGTAGCCCAGAGCGCCGCTGCCTGACCAATCGAATTTGTTCTCACCGCAGCTTCAGATTGACCCGCCGCTCTGACTGACCGATAGTCCCCGCCTTTTCATGGCTATAGAAAACACGCGCAACTTTTGCATCATCGCCCACATCGACCACGGTAAAACGACTCTCTCCGACCGCCTTTTGGAGGTCACGGGAACGATCCAAAAGCGTGAGTCCCAGGAGCAACTCCTCGACGCGATGGATCTCGAGCGCGAGCGTGGCATTACAATCAAGGCCCACCCGATTGCCATGGAATATACTTCCAAAAACGGAACACATTATAAACTCAACCTCTCCGACACTCCGGGGCATGTGGACTTTTCCTACGAAGTGTCCCGCTCGCTGGCTGCCTGCGAGGGTGCGCTTCTTATAATTGACGCCGCCCAGGGCGTCGAAGCCCAGACGGTGGCCAATGTCCACCTCGCCGAGAAGCAGGGCCTCAAGCTCATTCCGGTCATCAACAAAATCGACCTCCCGAATGCCGATGTCGAAAATGCCAAGCGGCAACTGGAGGACATTCTTGCGATCCCGGCCGAAGAGGCCATCCTTGCCAGCGCGAAAGCAGGCATCGGCATCGAGGACATTCTGGAAGCAGTCGTGGAACGCATTCCCCACCCGGCAGGTAAGCCCGAGGCCCGTCTGCGAGCTCTCACCTTTGACTCGCATTTCGATGCCTATCGTGGAGTGGTCATCTACACACGCGTTATGGAAGGCACGATCAAAGCTGGCGATCAAGTGAAACTCATGGCCACTAACTCAAACTACGAGGTCAAGGAGGTCGGAGTCTTCAAGCCGCAACAGCCAAAGTTTTTTGCCAAGGAAAAACTCATCGCTGGCGACATCGGCTATGTCATTGCCAATATCAAGACCTCCTCGGAAGTGAAGGTTGGCGATACTCTCACAAGCGCCCGCCAACCTGCCGAAGAGCCCCTGCCCGGCTTTCAGGTCGTGCAGCCAATGGTCTTCAGCGGTATTTATCCCATCAACACAGCTGATTTCGAGCACCTCAAGGCAGCCATGGCCAAGCTTCAGCTCAATGACGCCGCGTTCCAATTCATGGCCGAGTCGAGCGTGGCGTTGGGCTTTGGATTCCGTTGTGGATTCCTCGGTTTGTTGCACATGGAAATCATCATCGAGCGCCTGCGCCGCGAGTTCGACATGGACATCATTGCGACCTACCCCTCGGTCATTTATGAGGTTCAGCGCACGAATGGCGAGGTCCTCCGCATCGACAATCCCGACCAACTCCCCGACCCCAGCGTCATTGAGGAAATCCGCGAGCCCATGGTGCGCTGTTTCGTGATGCTGCCGAATGAATACATCTCGCCCATCCTGCAGCTCATCATGGAAAAACGCGGCGAGGTGAGCCATACCGAGTCCATCGACACCAAGCGCGTCATGCTCACAGCCGACCTCCCGCTCAACGAAATCCTCGTTGATTTTGTGGATAAAATGAAATCCATCACTCGAGGCTACGGCTCGATGGATTATGAACAGGCGGGCTACAAAACGGCGAAGCTGGTGAAGTTGGAAATGCTCGTGAATGCCGAACCGGTAGATGCCTTTTCCTCCATCGTCCATCGAGAGAAAGCCGAGTCGCGCGGTCGTGCGCTTGCGACCAAGCTCAAGGAAGTCATTCCTCAACAGCTCTACCAAGTGGCCATCCAAGCCGCCGTGGGCGGAAAGATCGTGGCCCGCGAGAGCGTGAGCGCCATGAGAAAAAATGTGACCGCGAAGTGCTACGGCGGCGATATCAGCCGCAAGCGAAAGCTCCTTGAGAAACAGAAGGAGGGCAAAAAACGCATGAAAGCCGTTGGCACCGTCAACATCCCACAAGAAGCTTTCATCGAGGTCCTCCGCACAAGCTGAACTCCCCCACCCTGCGCCATGTTTTTCCTGACACCACGCTACATCAAAGAGGCCAAGCAATACCTCCACGGCGCAAAAAAATTTCTCGCCTACAAGCGCGACATACTGCCCGACTCCCGCGTCAGCGAAATCGAATCACTCATCACCGACCTGCGTGGAGCCATGCGCTCGCGCAATCGCAATGAGGTTTCAGAGGCGGTCACCAAGCTGGATGAGGTCATCGGAAAATCCCTTCCTCCTCAAAAACACGCCGCCCTCCGCGAGAATATCGAAGTCTTTTTAGTAGCCATCGTCATTGCCGCTGGAGTGAAGGCTTTTCTCATCCAACCCTTCCGTATACCCACCGGCTCGATGCAACCGACCCTCTACGGCATCGTAGGCGTGCCGACGGACACCCCTCCGCCGAATCTCGCCGTTCGGGCCTTTGATTTTGTAGTTCGGGGCCGCCATCATTTCGAACTCCGCGCCAAGCAGAGTGGATACCGGCGACCAGGTGTTTGTAGACAAGGTCAGTTACAACTTCAGCAAGCCCAAGGCGGGTGATGTCTTTGTTTTCAAAACCACCGGCATCCGTGAGATCGAATCCGGACTCGATCCCGCAATGGGCTCCCAGCATTACATCAAACGCCTCGCAGGAATGCCCAGCCAGACGCTTCGCATCAATCCCCCCACCCTCACGGTGGATGGCAAAATCCCCGAGCAAGCCGTGTTTCAGAGGGTCATGAGCATGAAGGACGGCTACCAAGGCTACTCCAATGGCGGGCGCGGCGGTCCGGCATTTCGCTACTTGGGCAGTCCCGAGGCGACCTTCACTGTTCCCCCGCGTTCCTACTTTGCGCTCGGAGATAACAGCTACCATTCCCGCGACAGTCGCGACTGGGGCATCGTTCCCGAGGTCAATGTCGCCGGCCGCGGGCTCTTTGTTTACTGGCCTTTCAGCGAGCGCTGGGGCCTCATCCGTTAATTTCCACAACATTCCTGCGGCCCTGCTCGTAAGGTCTGACACCATTTCGGCTACCTATGAAAAAAAAGATTTTCCTGACCATCCTCGGCCTCCTTGTCCTCGTCGGTGCCATTATTGGCGTGAAGGCTCTCCAAATCGTGGACCTCATTAAAATGGGAGAGACCTTCGAGATGCCTCCCGAGACCGTTGTGATCCAAGAATCGGCCACGAAATCTCTCACCACCTCATTCCAATCCATCGGCTCAGTCGAAGCCGCACGCGGCGTCATGGTGGCCAGCGAGGTTTCTGGCACAGTCGTTGGGATTCTCTTCCAATCCGGCGCAGAGGTGAAAGCCGGCGACCCTCTCGTTCAAATCGACAAATCGATTGAGGAGGCCCAACTCCGCTCGGCGCAGTCCACAGCGGAACTCAACCGCCTGAATCTCGAGCGCATCCGTGGACTCCGCAAAACCAGCGTGGTCTCGCAGTCCGACATGGAAGCCGCCGAGGCCCAAGCCAAGGACTCCGCCGCCCGCGTGGATCAACTCAAGTCGATTGTCGAAAAAAGGACGATCCGCGCGCCATTCACCGGCCGCCTCGGCATCCGCCAGATTCAGGAGGGACAATTCCTCAAGCCCGGTGACCCCATTGTGACCCTTCAAGCGCTGGACCCCGTCTATGTGAACTTCTCTCTGCCCCAGCAACGGCTCGGCGACATCTCTGTGGGGATGAAAGTAAAAATTACAACCGATGCGCTGCCGGGCCGTGCGATTGAGGGCACGCTCACAGCCATCGAACCAGCGGTGGATGCCAACACGCGCA
>JAPLTI010000160.1 GCA_026398285.1 Verrucomicrobiota bacterium | reverse complement strand
TTAGTCGCACCGACATGGCATCACTCATCAATCGCGAGGCGGTTTCCTCTTCCGAGATTATCCCATCATCCGTCATGGCCACGTTACGCCAGAAATACGGAGCCGATGCCGTTCTTTTCACGGACTTTACTCTGTTTCGTCCCTACCGTCCGCTCGCCATCGGTGTGAGGTCGAAGATTGTGGATGTCAAAACAATGGAGATCCTGTGGATGGCGGATGGTATTCTTGATTCGGCGGAACCCGATGTCTCCGAGTTGGCTACCCAATTTTCAGATTCGGGACTTCAGATGCGATATATCAGCGACAAGATTCCCAAGGGCAGGCAGCGTGAGCAGGGGAGTGGGAATCAAATCATTCTGCAAAGTCCGCGCCTTTATGCCGGCTTCGTGGCCCACGAGGCTTTTTCGAGTCTAGCGCCGGTTGCCGCGCCTGCACAGTAATGAGCGGATTTTTTGATACAACCGCTCGTGGAGCGGATTCGTCAGACTCTCTGGAAAAGAAAACGCAAAGCCGCGCTTCCAACGAAATCAACGCCGCTCTCACTCCGGGCCTGATTCACGAGGTGAATAACATACTTACAGGCATTTACTTCAATCTCGAAGGCTGCCGCGAAGTGCTCGACGCTTCTCATCCGCTGGCTGAGAGCGTCCAGGAAATCCAAGTCGGCGTCGAACGCATCAAGGAAGTGCTCGGCCGCATCACGCAGATTTACCTCAACGCCGCAGAGCGTGAGCAAACATATCACGAAGTCCAAGCGCTTGTTGCCGGTCAGGTCGACCTTCTGCGCATTGTTTTTCCAAAAACAGCCAGCATTACCCTGACTTCTCCCGAGTCGGCTCTTTATATCAATGTCTCTGAATACGCTTTCCGCGTGGCCTTGCTGACGCTGGCTACCTGCTTGAAGGGGCTCTATCCCGAGGGCAAGATCGAGATTCCGATGGCTGTTCTTTGCCCGGAGGATTTGTCGGAAGCGGATTTTGGAAAATCTACCCCGGCTGGGGATTGCGTTGGCGTTTCCTTCCGATTGCCTTGCTTGGCCCTTTCTGTTGCGGAAATCGATGATTTCCAGACAAGGGATCATTCTTCAGATCTTTCCATGGTCGCGGCTGAGGTTCTCGTTGGCGAAGCGGGTGGACGCCTGCTATTCTCTAGGGGCAAGGACCTGCACACCTCCGATGTGGTGATGGTTTTTCCTCTGCACAACCTCAATACCTAACCTGACTCCCAACCCGTGAACAAATCCTCCTACTCCATTCTGTCTATCGACGACGACCCGATCATCCTCAAAGTGCTTGAGGATCTGGTGACGCGGGCTGGCTACCATTCCATGACCACCACGAGTGGCGAGGAGGCCCTGCATTTGGCTGTGGATCGTAAATTCGCCGTTATCATTGCCGATCACAACATGCCGGACATGATGGGCTCCGAATTACTCAGCCGCATCGCGCGGATCCAGCCCTCGGCCTCGCGCATATTGATTACTGGTATCAAGTCGCTCGACATCGTCACCTCGGCTGTCAACAGCGGTGAGATTTTCCGCTTTGTCACGAAGCCATGGATTTCCGCCGAGATGATCGCCACTCTCCACAACGCCGTGCAGCGTTATGAGCTCATCGAGTCCAACCGATCCCTCGAAAAAACAACGCAGGAGCTGAACGAACGCCTCTCGGCGGCAAACCTCCAGCTCGAGCGGCAGCTCAAGGAACTCGAGGCGGGGAAAAAAGAAATCGACCTCTCCCATGAGGCGCTGAAAACAAACTTCAGCCGCTCGCTGGAGCTTTGCCAGCGCATCCTCACGACATTCAATCCTCTCCTTGGCGAACAGGCCAAGGCTGCAACGGGGATCTGCCAGCTCATGGCGCAGACCCACTATTTTAATGAGGAGCAAAAGCACGTGCTGGATGTGAGCGCGCGGCTCTACGACATCGGCCTCACCGCCGTGCCGCACGGATTCATGTCCGCTGTTCAAAACAACTCGGAGGACATGTCGCCGGAGTTGAAGACGGTTTTCCTCAACCACACGATCCATGGACAGACTCTGGCATCCTTTGTGGACCTCCTGAAGCCGGTGGGGGAGACGATTCGCGCCCACCACGAGCGCTTCGATGGAACTGGTTTTCCTGATGGCCTCGCCGGGGAGATGATCCCCTGGACGGCGCGCTGTCTGGCGGTGGTTGTCTATTATGTGACCTGCGGACTTCCTCAGGAGCAGGCCGTGGATCGCATCCTCGAGCAGTCGGGCACGGCTTTCGATCCCGATGCCACCAGGCTTTTCCTCAAGTGTGCCCAGGCGACGCCCCTGCCGCGTCTGGTTCGCGAAGTGATGGTTGATGAGTTGGATGTCGGCATGCAGCTCGCCTCTGGCATTTACAGTCCCACTGGCGTTCTACTCGTCGCCGAGGGCTACCATCTCGACGAAAATACCATCGCAAAAATCCGGAACTACAACAGTTCCTCGACGCTTCTCCGTCAGTTGCTGGTTTATTGCTGAGAGCTGCGGCCTTCCAGCAGGCTGCCGACTTTGGATATCAGATCACCCACGGAAAACGGCTTTCGGAGGAAGGCAAAATCCGTTTCGTGTTCCTTGGCGATTTCCTGTTGATCCGGGTAGCCCGAGGTTAGGAGAAAAGTTGTCTCTGGCCATTTTTTTTCGATCTTGCGGGCCAGTTGAAGTCCCCCCATGCGTGGCATGACCATATCGGTGAAAACCAAATCCGGCGCGAACGCCTCGTTGTCTTCGAAATAAGAAAGCGCCGTCTCGCCGTCTTCTGCTTCCACAACGTGGTGGCCAAGGCGTTGCAAGACGGTGCGGGCGAAGCTTCGAATGGCTGAATCGTCCTCTACCAGAAGGATTGTGGCCGGAGCGGTTGTTCTCCCCACGGTATGGATATCGGCCTTCGGCGGGGCTTCCTGGACGCTCGGTAGAAAGAGATCCAATCGGCTCAAACCATGCGCGGCACTTGGGATTTCAAGCCGACCTTCGTTTTCTTCGATGACCTCCGCCGCTGTGGCGATGTTGCGGTTCTTTTCGAGGGTTTTGGAAACTCCTCGGCCTGATTTTGGAACGTAGGTCAGCGAGACGCGGGCATAATTGCCGGGCGGCAGAGATTTTTGCGCGATGCGGCGGGCATCTTGAATCACATCCCGGGCCACATGGATTTTGAGTTGCCCGCCTTGGGACATCACTTCGCGTGCGGCTACGGCGAGGTTGATGAAAACCTGTTCGATTTGGCTGCGGTCGGCCTGCACAACGGGCAGACCGGGTTCGATGTCGATGACCAGTTCGATCTGTTCGCCCAGCAGGCGGCGCAGCATTTTGACGACATCATTCAAAAGCTCGCCGATATTGATGGAGCCTCGGCGAATGGCCGGAGGTTTGCTGAAGGCCAGAAGTTGGTTCGTGAGCGAGGCGGCGCGGAGTGCGGCTTTTTCGATTTCCCCCACGAAGCCTGTCAGTTCGTTTGTTTCCGGCATTTCATCCCTGAGGATTTGTGAGTAGCCAATCACCACGGAGAGCATGTTGTTGAAATCATGCGCCACGCCGCCAGTGAGCTTGCTGAAGGCCTCGGCCCTCTGCGACCTGCTGAGGCGCTCTTCCATCTCACGCAAATCCGCTACATCCGTGATCACCGAGCAGAGCACGGGGCTGCTGCCTTCTGCAGGAGCGATGAAGTAGCCGCGCTCGAGAAGAATGGTGTAGAGACCGCTCTTTTTTCGTGCCCTGTATTCCGCTTCAAACGGGCCGCCCTCCGCAAGAACACGCTCGATTTCGCGGCGGTATGCCATGCGGTCGTCTGGATGGATGAGGAGCATCCAGATTTCAAACTGACCCGCTATCTCGTGCGGGAAAATTCCAAGAATCCGCTCCATCGCACCCGAGTAGATTGTTTCATCCACGGCGGTGTCCCACTCTCGCAGGATCTGCGCAGCCGACTGCATGGCGCCTTCCATGCGCAGTTTCCACTGCCGGAGCTTTCGGAGTTCCGACTTCAACTCCTCATCATTCAGAGGAGGCGTCGAGACGGTCTCGGAGATGTTTGGATTTGAGCGAGGCACGATTGGTTTTCTTTCGCAAAAGTAAGCTTCAAGTCATTCGTGCAAAAGGACTATTTTCCGGAAAGGAGGGCCTTCGCGTGTTTTCGGGCGGATTCGGCCTGTCCGCCGAGCATTCGCGCGATTTCGCTGATGCGGTCCGGTCCGGTGGTGGAGACCAAAGTCGTCCGCGTCCGCGCTCCAGTGGTGTCCTTGGAGACCATGAATTGCGAATCGGCTGAAGCCGCGACCTGCGGGAGGTGGGTGATGCAGAAGACTTGGTGAGATGCGGCGAGTTCTTTCATCTTGGCTCCAACCTTGGCTCCGATTTCTCCACCGACATTGGCGTCGATCTCGTCGAAGATCAGCACGGGAACGCTGTCCTGCGCGGCGAGGGAGGTCTTCAAGGCGAGCATAACCCGCGAAATCTCGCCGCTGGATGCGATCGCACGAAGTGGGCGCTCGGGCTCGCCAGGATTCGGTGCGAAGAGAAAATCCACCTGCTCAATGCCAAGCAGAGACGCATCTTCGAGATCCTCGAAAGTGATGGAAAATCCAGCTTTCGCAAATCCCAGGTCGGCCAAGTGCGTCTTCACCAGATCAGAGAGATTGGGAGAGGCTTTGCGCCGCGCCTGGCTGAGTTTCTTTGCCGCCGAGTCGAGGGCTTTTCGAGATTCGGATATTTCGCCATCCAAGCCTGCACCGCGTTCCTCGCGATTCTTGAGCTGTGCCAGTTTCGCAGAGGCATCCGCCCCGAATTCGATCACTGCTTCGACAGTGGAGCCGTATTTTCGTTTCAGGCTCTGGATGGTGTCGAGCCGAGCCTCGGTGGTCTCTAGGCTCTTGGGATCCGCATCCAGAGTGGATGAATAGCGGTCGATATCCCTTGTCAGGTCCTGCAGTGATTCAAAAATGCCAGCCGCAGCAGTGCTCAGGGTTTCCGTTTGCGCATCCAAGCGCTGGAGTTCCCTCGTCAACCGCGACACATCTCCCCAGCGGGATGTGACCGAGTCCTCGGATTCCGAGAGCAGGCCGGTGAGATCGGCGCAAATCGAGCAGAGGCGGTGCGCATTGGCCCCCGTGCGCTGGCGTGCGAGGAGTTGATCCTCCTCACCTCGTTGTAGCGCGGCTTCGTCGATTTCGGCGACTTGGTGGGAGAGAAGATCGAGTTCCCTCGCGAGGGCCTCGGCATTTTCCGTGAGGCGCTTTTTTTCAGTCGTGAGGTGCATCCACTCGCGGCGCCGCGCGGCATAATCCGAGCGAAGCGAATCCGCTCCCGCGAAGGAGTCGAGGACCAACATCTGCTGATCCCTTGAAAAAAGGCTCTGGTGGTCGTGTGGGCCATGCAGATCCACCAGCAAATCCCCGAGCTGCCGCAGGAGGGCGAGCGTGCAAGGGGAGCCATTCACAAACTGCTTGCCCGCGCCGCCAGTGGATACCGTGCGCTTGATGACCAGCGTTCCTTCCTCGCAGGATTCCGCGCCGCTTTCTTCGAGTATGCCATGCACGCGGGATTCCGCAGGGATTTGAAAAAGTCCCTCCACCGCGCAGGCATCAGCACCCGAGCGGACGAGAGACTTCTCAGCGCGCTCGCCGAGCAGAAGTTTCACCGCGCCGAGGATGATGGATTTTCCAGCACCGGTCTCGCCGGTGATTGCGACAAAGCCCGCAGGAGGCTCCCAGAGGAGGTCTTCCACGAGAGCGAGATTGCGGATGCGAAGAGATGCCAGCGTTGCGGACATTCGTCGACTATGCCACCCTCTCTTGCGAATTCCAAGCGATGCAACAGATGCAAATCACATTTTTAGGAACAGGGACCTCGCACGGTATTCCAGTGATCGGATGCGCTTGTCAGGTCTGTAAATCCGCCGATCCGCGCGACAAGCGCCTTCGCACCTCCATCCATGTCCAGACGCCCGGCTTTTCTTTCATCGTGGACACGACGCCGGATTTCCGCACCCAGTGCCTAAGGGAGGAGATTTCCCGAGTCGATGCGGTGCTCTACACCCATGCCCATGTCGACCATATCCTTGGATTCGATGATCTGCGGCGCTTCTGCGAACTGGAAAATAAAAACATGCCGATTCTCGCATCCGCGCCAACTCTCGAAAGCCTCGCCCGCGTCTTTCAATATGCCTTCGACGGTTCGGCCCGGTTTTCGAATTACATTCGTCCAGAACCGCGGGTGGTGGATGCTCCCTTTTCGCTGGGCGGGCTTGATATCGTGCCTGTCGAGTTGCCCCACGGCCGCATGACCACGAATGGCTTTGTCTTTGAAAAAAACGGCCGACGCTTGTTTGCTTACTACACCGATTGTGCCGAGGTGCCGCCCGCTGCCGAAGAGGCGGCGAGAGGTGTCGAGGTGCTCGTCATCGACGCGCTGAGACACCACTCCCACCAAACTCACTTCACCGTGCAGGGCGCGCTTGATGCCGCCTCCCGCATCGGTGCCCGCCAAACCTATTTCATTCACATGTGCCACGAACTCGGCCACGCCGAGACTGAGGCCAGCCTCCCGCCGGATGTTCGACTCGCCTACGATGGTCTTCGCCTTCATCTCTAAACGCGTCGCCCTGCTCGCGCTGCTGATCTGTCTCGCGGCGACATCCGCTTTTGCGAGGAATAGCCTGTCGGCTGCAACGCTGGTTCTTTTCAATTCAAACGACCCGGAGTCCGAGGAACTTGCCCTCTACTATGCCCAGAAGCGGGACATCCCTCCCGATCAAATTGTGGGGCTCTCCTGCCCGGCCTCGGAGCAAATCACGCGCGCCGATTTCGATCGCACCATCGCCACTCCGCTGCGGGAGAAAATGGAATCCAACGGCTGGTGGAAAACCGCGCGTGTTGAGGGCAACAAGAAGGCCGTGGTGGAAACTTCCATTCGCTTTGTGGCCATCATGCGAGGCATGCCGCTCAAAATCGCAGCGGATCCATCCATCCGCCCGCCCGCTGACACACGCAACATCCCCCCGGCGATCTCGTCGCGCAACGACGCGTCGGTGGATAGCGAGATTGCCGCGCTTGGTGTCAAGGATTGGACGCCCGCGAGTGTGGTGGAGAATCCCTACTTCGGCCGCTTCACACAGATTCTGGATGACTCGGTTTTTCCCGGAATGCTCCTCCCGGCGCGCCTTGACGCTCCCACTGGCTCGATGGTGAGAGCCATGATCGACGACTCCCTCGTGGCGGAAAAAGAAGGTCTCTGGGGCTGGGCCTACATTGATGGCAGGGATATAACCAGCGGTGGCTACACCGAGGGTGACAATTGGATGCGCCATCTGGTCGAAATCCTCCGCCAGCGCGGCGTGCCGACGATTTTTGACAACCTGCCCTCCACTCTTGGAGACGACTTCCCAGTGACCGATGCGGCTGTTTATTTCGGTTGGTATGCGGGCGATGCGACGGGGCCCTTTGCTCGGCAGGATTTTCGATTCAAGCCCGGAGCCATAGCGGTCCACCTGCATTCCTACAGCGCCAGCACGCTTCGCAGCACGACGAGCAACTGGTGCGGTCCGCTCATTGCACGCGGCGCGGCAGCGACGCTGGGCAATGTTTACGAGCCCTACCTCTCACTCACAGCGAACTTGGATGTTTTTCAGGATCGCCTCATGAGCGGACTGACTCTTGCCGAGAGCGCCTACATGTCGATGCGCGCCCTTTCTTGGATGGGTGTGGTGATCGGTGATCCGCTCTATCGGCCTTACACGGTTTGGAATGAATTTTACGATCCGAGGAATCGTCCGCCGAATCCGTGGCGGCGCTTCCGCAGCATCACGCTGAATGCAAAAGGCAATATTCTGGATGCCGTGGTCCCTCTTCATGAGGCCGCTCAAGAAACCGGCGATGGAATGTTTCTCGAAGCTCTCGGAGCCGCTCAGTTCGATGCTTGGAATGCCTCGGCTTCATTGGGTTCTTTTCGCGACGCGCTGGCTTTCACTTCGAATCCCGAGTCGCGTCGGCGTTTGGAAATGGAGACCTCCGCTGCCATGCGGCGCATCGAGGCTGCCTCGGAGGTTGCTCATAAATCCGCCGAGCCCGTTCCTGTGATGCCGGATTCCCGCATTCCGGCAGATAACGGCACGGGTCATGATTCCTCACTCGTCAAGCCCGCTCCAAGCTTGCCGCAGATTCCTGCCGAAGTTCCCAACTTGCCTTACCCCGACCTGTGAAAACGCTCGATGGTTCTCTCTATGAATCCGCCCGGCGGTCAGGCCACCTCCGCGAAGGCACCATGCGACAGGGGGAAATAGAAATCCAAGCCAGGCTCTTCAATGGCGAATATGGAACGAAATGGCGCACGACAGACGGAGAGGCGTTTGAAATTCTCCACTTTGGTGAATGGAACCGCGAAGCGGGGCCGGACTTCAAAGGCGTTGTCATCCATTTTGAAAAATCCGGCGAAAAGACCGGAGACATCGAGGTCGACCGTGAGGCTCGCGATTGGGAGCGCCACGGCCATGCTCTGAATGCCTCGTTCTCCGAGGTCGTTCTTCACTTTTTTATCGAGGGCTCCCGCGAGCAGGCCTTCGCCCGGACTCTTGAGCATCGCGCTGTGACACAAGCGCGGTTGGTAGTGGATACGCCCGCAGAACCCAATGAAACGAAGCTCACAGAGTATGTGAGTATCGAGGAGGCCGTGCGCATGATTTCCGAAGCGGCGGAGTTTCGGCTTCGAAATAAACACTCCGCTCATGCCCGTGCGATCTCGCTGCATGGGGCTGATGCCGCTATGTTCCACGCCATCGCTACTGGTCTTGGCTATAAGAACAACGCGATCCCGTTCCTGCTCGCCGCCCAGCGCGCTGGTCTGCGCCGCGCGGGTGGTGTGTCAGGAGAAGCTCTGCTGTTCGGCCTCGCCGGTTTTTTAGAGCCGCGATCATTCGATGATGCTGATGATATAACTCGCCGCTATCTCAAACCACTCTGGGACGAGTGGTGGACTATTCGCGATGCCATGACGCGGATCGTGCTCGATTCGAAAATGTGGAAACTCTCAGGCATACGACCTTCGAACCACCCTCACCGCCGCTTGGGCGCTCTCGCCGCAGTCGCCACCGGCTTTGCCTCCCTCAGAAAAGCCACCCAGGAAAGTGGAGCCAAGGGATTCCGCGCTTTCCTGGAAAATCTCGGCCATCCCTACTGGCGGCGACACTGGAATCTCCGCGCGGCCGAACTCTCCAAACCCGTCGCCCTCATCGGCAGTGACCGCATCACAGACCTTCTCATCAATGCCTTTCTGCCCTCGCAGCCACTCGACATGGCCCGCAGCGAGTTGGAGCGTCTTCGCGGCCCCTATCCAAGCGGTCGCCTCCTTCGTGCGAGCAAGTGGCTGATTGGAAGTGTGGAACCGAAGCTGATGCGCACGGCTAAGGATCAACAGGGGCTTCTTCAATTGCACTCTGACTTCTTAGCCTTGTCGCCAGTGGAGGCCTTGGAGCGCATCGGCTCCGGTCCTGCCTAAGCCTTGAGGCAGGAGCAGCGCACGGCCACATGCCGCGTTTCAGGCAGGATAAATTTTCGGATTTCCACTTCAGCCGAGGTCGCTGCAAATTCCTTTAAAATCATCTCGCAGATTTCCTGTGCGAGGGACTCGATGAGTCGCCTCGGGCGCTCACAGGCCAACTCGGAGACGCGCTGGCAGACGGCGGCATAGTCCACCGTGAGGCTGATGTCGTCGTGCATCTCCGCAAAATTCCTCGTCGGCTGGATGCGGATATCAATTTCGATTTCCTGCGCCTCCATCCGCTCCGCATCCGGCACGCCGATCCAAGTTTTGACCCGCAGCGAATCGATGAGAATTTCGCTCACGCCAGGCGGACCTTTCATAGCAATTGCTGCACGGCCGCGATGTCGCGGGCGATGATCGTCGGCCGGGCCGGAATGAGCTTTTCGATGTGGTCGAACCCCGAAAGCACAGCGACATCCAGCACGCCGCCATGGCGGGCGGTTTCGATATCATGCACCATGTCGCCCACGAACATCGTCTCCTTTGGATCAAGCGAGTGGGTTTCCAGGATTTCACGAATCTTTTCCCGCTTGTCCATGATCTCGGTGTAGGCGACCTCGAAGTATTTTTCGACGCCGAGCCGGCCGGCTTGGATTTTAAAATGCGAGGTCTTGATCGTGCTGAGCAAAAAAGTCCTTCGACCCGTTGCGTGGCAGAATTTCAGAAAATCCAGCGCTCCCGGTAGCAGGTCGATCCGGTCATTCAAGCCAAGGAAAAACCTCTCATAGAGCGCCTCCAGACCCTCGGTCGTGGCCTCGGGCAGGAGGTCTGCATAGAACCCCGAAAAGGGTAGCCGGAAGTGCTTGCGGAATTCGTCGAGCGTGAGCGGATCCCTCCCATGCTCCGCAAAAATCAGGTTCGTCGCCTCGAGCACCGCAGCGAGATCGTCCGCAAGCGTGCCGGACCAGTCGAGAAGCACATTTCGGATCATGTTTTAAAAAGTAATCGCCAAGCGCGCGCCAATCACAAACGCGTTGGGAGCGGAGTTGTCGCCGCCCGGATTCACAATAAGCTGGGCATCCGGTTGAAGGATACACCACGGCGTCAGAACGCATTGGTAGGTGGCCTCAAGGACCATCTCGGAGACCGCGCCATCTCCACCGGCGGCTCCGATGTCATTGCGCGCCTCGGGGCTCAGCGCGGCAAAGCCATAAGCCAGGCCGAAGGAATCCTGATCCCTGCCGGGTATCAGGCCTTTGTAGGTGAAGCCCATATCAAAGAAAAAATCGACCACATTCCGGTCAGGCGGCGCGAAGCCGGTGCGCCCGAAAAATCCCAGCCCCTCGTCGCTGTCGGGCGCGGTGTCCGCCATCTCGCGAAGCAGCATCTGGTCGAGCAATAGGTAGAACCCCGAGTTCCCCGAAGATGTCGAGTCCGCCAGGGCGTCCGCATATTGCCCGCTTTGAAACCAAGCGCCCGCCTTGACAAAGCCCGGCAGAAATTTGCAGGAATCGCCCTTGCCCCAGTAGAGTTGGGCTTCATTCATCCAAGTGAATCCATTTTGCGCATCCAGCCTCCAGCGGAAACCATGGCGATTCACATTCTGCGCGAAGACATTTCCCTGATAAACCGCCGACAGGAAAGTGAAGGACTCCACCGGCGTGAAGGCAATCCGCGCCCCCGGAGCGCCGACAGGAAAGGCAGCGGCACCGTTCGGTATGTTCGATCCCACTAAGGCCGACCAACCAAATTCCGCATTGATAAAAAGACTCCCGTAGTCGGAGACGAGAAACTCCGAGTCCGCCGTGATCTGGCCCGCACGAATCGACAGCTTTTCATCCAGCAAATCTTGCTGAAGCCAAAGCTCCACGCATCGAAGAGTGTTGAATCCAGCAATGTTCGAAATCGTGAGAAAATTGCCAACCAGTTCCTGACTCGCATCCTGCCCGCTCAGCCAGAGCCATGTCGTGCTGGCCTTCGCCCCATGCCAGCCCATGATCTTCTCCAGATCGAACTCGGACCCGAAATCCAGCAACCCGGTATAAACCGACCCCGTCCGAAGCCCTCCCGCCGTGTTTCCCCAGACCTCCGCCGTGTAGCTTGCAAAAAACTCCACCCCCCGATCCGAAAGCGCCGGCCTCGTGCCAAACCACTCCCCAGTCAGCGTCTCGCGGGACAAAAACGGACCCGCAACATCTTGCGCCGTCTCATCCTGGGCCGCGCCAAGCAGCATCGTTGAAAGAAAAAAGCAAAGAATACCAAAAGCACATCTCATCATAGCAGCCTCTTTGATTTGCCCTGCGCCGGTCAAGGCAACGATCACAATCACCTCATCACGAAAACAACGGGCCATCTTCGAAATACCCAGCAAGGAAGACCCCGAACCACTGCCAGACATCTCGCCGCCTTATTACCATTGGCTTTTGGAAACCGCACTATCGGGCGATTTTTTGTGGGGCGCGCAATCCTCCGTTTTTTTCCAACAGCGTAATGAAGTCGAGAAAGTCGGGATACAGGTTTTCCATCGTCGTGTGTTTGGCAAATCACCGCCATGGATCCAAGGTGTTCTTGGGGAATGGATTTAAACCAAGGATTTTCACGCCCGAGCAGGCTTCCTAACGGGCGCTTGGTGACTTCTTTTTAATCGGCATGGAAGGTTTCAGGTATGGTTGCCACTTTTTACACTTGCGTGCTCTATGGTGATGGAGACGACATGACCGGACTCGTCTAAATCCAAGGTGATATCTTCCGATAGGTCCCTTGTTTCGGTTGGCGCGCCACCCTCAAGTTCAAGCAGCGCAGTGTCGGTATCTTCAAAATATTTGATTTTCATCGAGCGTCGTTTTATGCGACTTGCTCCACTTCAAATGGTAGCCTACGAAGATTAAGTTTATTCAGGCTGAGGTGCTTGGAGGCTTGATCGATGTCAATGCCAACGGCGTGCCCTTGATCGTCGATATCCAAAACAATTCCTTCTTCAATTTCTCGGGTATCAGCACCAGGGCGATCCGCCAGTTCAATGTAGAGACTGTCTGTTTCTGGAAAATATTCAATTTTCATGGTTTATATCCCCTATCTGGAAAAGCGTTGTGAATGGTCATCTCGTCGGTAAGTGTCACTACCCGAAGGTAGCGACCGGAAAGCGCTTCAACTGGTGCCCAGAACCTTAATCGTTGTCAGTAGTTTACAGCATTGCAATGAGCCAAAGATGAGAAAATGCGAATTTAGAAATGAGATTTGTCAGATTTTTTAAAGATATTTTGCTCTCGGATAAATGTAAAATAATCATCGTTATTTAAAGGTATATTACCTTCAAATAGGTTTTCAAATTTTTGCAATTGCTCATCGATAGTCGGAACCAGAATTCTGCGATTTGTGGCAATCTCAATGAAAATCGGTCTTCCATCGCGCACACGATAATTCGGGTCAATCTCGGCAATTCTTTGCCGGAGATTATCCGATATACCAGTTCCATCTGATTTAAAGTGATCAGCTTCTATAGGAATTGTTTGATGTGTGCGATTAAAATTTAACACTAAAGACCAACCTAAAGAAGGCTGCTCACCTTCAGCATAAAAACCTGATACGCAACTTAAAAGGCGATAAACTGAATTTTCAAAAAGAGCATAAACTAAAGTCTTTTCATCTTTGACGAAGTAGAGCGCCCAGCGTGGCCCCAAATGTCTTTTTATCCAGTCAATCATTTTTCAAAAGTAAACAAGTTTTTTGGAGTGAGTCACATAATAAATAAACAACTCCTTTTTGCTATGCGGCAATCTGTCCATACTGCCGTGCAAAGAATTTCTCCAAGGCCTTGCGCGCAAGGCTCGGCATTTCTTTTGCACCTGCCATTAAACCTTCCACACTCAGGTCGCAATCCAATGATTCCCAATGAAGCGAGCGGTCAAAAACTTCCATATTCTGACGCTCTTTCTCTGTTGCCAAGAGAAGCGTTGGCACATGCTCCAAGGGCATAAGCACGGTAATTCCTGAGTCCAGCTTCACTTTGAGCTGGGAGGGCGTGATCTCGGCATCAAGAATTTTTGGCGGCGGATTCATAAGTTTGTTGGATGAGATTTCGATTTTCCGTAACCAAACGAACGATGGCATTCAATTCGTAGGATGCAAATCCGGAGTTCCATGCAACGTCGATATCGGGCTCGATCCAAACCTTGCATTCAAATCTCTCGCGTCGGACATGCACATGGCGTCGCTCGACCAAATCAAAACTGAAGAAGCTGATGCGATACGGACAATTTGGAATAGGAATCCGTGGCATGTCGCTTCATTCCGTAAAACCTACTTCGCTTCGGCAACCAACTGCCTCAACACAAACGGTAGGATACCGCCGTGGCGGTAGTAGTCGACTTCGATGGGGGTATCGATGCGGAGTTTGACCGTTTGCTCAACTTTGGTGCCGTCTTTGCGGGTGATGGTGAGGGTGACATCTTGGCGGGGTTGGATGCTGTCGCTGAGGCCGGTTATGTCGTAGGTTTCGGTGCCGTCGAGGTTGAGCGTTTTGGCACTGACACCTTCGAGGAATTGAAGCGGGAGGACACCCATGCCGACGAGGTTGGAGCGGTGGATGCGTTCGAAGCTTTGAGCGACGACAGCTTTGACGCCGAGGAGGCGGGTGCCTTTGGCGGCCCAGTCGCGGCTGGAGCCGGTGCCGTATTCTTGTCCGGCGAAGACGATGAGCGGGGTGCCGGCGGCCTGGTATGCCATGCAGGCGTCGTAGATCGACATTTGCTCGCCGGTCGGCTGGTGGATCGTGAGTCCGCCTTCCACGCGCGTGCCATCGGCTTTGGCGGGGATCATGAGGTTTTTGATGCGGACATTGGCGAAGGTGCCGCGAGTCATGACGCGGTCATTGCCACGACGGCTGCCGTAGCTGTTGAAATCCACCGCTTCGATGCCGTTTTCGACGAGGTATTTTCCAGCGGGCGAGCTGGCTTTGATGGCGCCGGCGGGTGAGATGTGGTCGGTCGTGACCGAGTCGCCGAAGATACCCATCGGGCGGGCGCCTGTGATGTCGGAGATGGTTCCGGCAGACATGCCGAAGTTCTCAAAGAAGGGCGGTTCCTGGATGTAGGTGCTCTTGCTGTCCCAATCGTAGATCTGGCCGACGCTGGATGGCACTTCGTTCCACTTGGGATTCTGGTCTGCGAAGCCGGTGTAGAGTTTTTGGAAAACCTCGGGCTTGAGGGCGGCTTGCATCTCGTTGCGGATTTCCTCGAGGCTTGGCCAGATGTCTTTCAGGAAAACATCAACGCCGGCACTGTCCTTGGCGATGGGTTCCTTGGTGAGGTCGATGTCCACGCGACCGGCGAGCGCGTAGGCGACGACGAGCGGTGGGGACATGAGGAAATTGGCGCGGATGTTTTGGTGAATGCGGGCCTCGAAGTTGCGGTTGCCCGAGAGGACGGCGGCAGTGACGAGGTCGTTCTCCACGATGGCACTTTCGATCTCGGGTGCGAGCGGGCCGGAGTTGCCGATGCAGGTCGTGCAGCCGTAGCCAACGATCTGGAAGCCGAGCTGGTCGAGGTAGGGCTGGAGGCCGGTGGTCTCGAGGTAATCTTTCACCACGCGGGAGCCAGGGGCGAGCGAGGTCTTCACGGCGGGATCGACGCGGAGGCCGCGGCTGGCGGCTTTTTTCGCGAGGAGGCCGGCGCCAATCATCACGCTCGGGTTGCTGGTGTTTGTGCAGCTCGTGATGGCGGCAATCAGAACCGAGCCGTTGCGGAGGTGGAGGTCGCCTTTGGTGTGGGCGGCGGTGATGGCATCCGGGGTCGGGCGGTCATTGACCATTTCCGCCTCGTCGGCGCTTTGCGAACCGTTGCGTTTGACGGCAGCCGTCTTGGAGAGGTCGTTCGCTGCCTTGCCGTAGCCGCCTTCGGCAACGGATTTCGTGAGTAGGCTGGTGAAGGTGTTTTTGAGATCGGGGACATTGATGCGGTCCTGCGGGCGCTTGGGACCTGCGACGCCTGGCTGGACGGTCGAGAGGTCGAGGTCGATATCGACGCTGTAGGCGATGTCGCCTTTTTTCGGCATGCCGAAGAGGTTTTGCGCCTTGAAATAATTCTCGAACGCGCGGCATTGCTCTGGCGTGCGGCCTGTGGCTGCGAGGTAGTTGACGGATTCGGCATCGACAGGGAAGAAGCCCATGGTGGCACCGTATTCGGGAGCCATGTTTGCGATGGTCGCGCGGTCAGTGAGCGGAAGTGTGACAGCGCCCTCGCCGTAGAATTCCACAAATTTTCCAACCACCTTCGCGGCGCGGAGGAGCTGGGTGACATGGAGGGCGAGGTCGGTCGCAGTGACGCCTTCGCGCAAGCGACCGGTGAGGTTCACGCCCACGACTTCTGGCGTGAGGAAATAGACGGGCTGGCCGAGCATTCCCGCCTCGGCCTCAATGCCGCCCACGCCCCAGCCGACGACGCCGAGGCCGTTGATCATGGTCGTGTGGGAATCGGTGCCTACGAGCGTGTCGGGGTAGTAGAGGTCGCCGGCGCTGAGCACGCCTTTTGCCAGATACTCGAGGTTCACTTGGTGCACGATGCCGATGCCGGGAGGCACGACCCCGAATGTTTTGAATGCCTGCTGACCCCATTTGAGGAACTGGTAGCGCTCGCGGTTGCGCTTGAATTCCATATCGAGGTTGAGCTGAAGCGCATTCGCCGAGCCGTAGAAGTCGACTTGCACTGAGTGGTCCACGACGAGATCGACAGGCACAAGGGGCTCGATGATGGCCGGGTTGCCGCCAAGGCTTTTTACTGCGGTGCGCATGGCGGCGAGGTCCACCAGGAGCGGCACGCCGGTGAAATCCTGAAGCACGATGCGGGCGACGACGAAAGGAATCTCCTCCTCGGCGGGAGCTTTCGCACTCCAGTTTGCGAGGGTCTCGACATCACGCGCCTGGACTTTTTTCCCATCGCAGTTGCGGAGCACGGATTCGAGAACGATGCGGATGCTGACGGGGAGTTTGGAAATCGGACCGACGCCTGCTTCTTCCAGAGCGGGTAGAGAGTGGAGTTGGCCGGTTTTTCCGTTTCCGAGGTCGAAGGAGCGCAGGGTGTTGAATGGCGTGGTCATGAGTGTGGTGTGTTTAAATCAGATTTCGGGGCCTCTGGGCAATACCGATTCCAAGGCGCGCGGGGCGCGGCCGTGTGGGCAAACTCGCATGGGGCCAAGCGCACTCGGCCCCATGTTGCGAGGCATTAGGCTTTTTTAAGGGCCTCGGTTTCGAGAACCTCGCGGCGCACGCTCTTACCACGGAGCTTCGAGGCCCAGAGGACGACTGGCGCGGCGATGTAGATCGAGGAGTAGGTTCCCACGAGGATGCCGATCAGGATGGCGAACGAGAAGTCGCGCAGCACGGCCCCGCCGAAGAAATAGAGCGCGCCCACCGAGAGGAGCGTGGTGCCGCCGGTGAGGACGGTGCGGCTCAGGGTCTCGTTGATGCTCGTGTTCATGAGAGCCTGCACGGTGCCGCGTTCGCCGTTTTTCAGGCCTTCGCGGATGCGGTCGAAGACAACGATGGTGTCGTTGATCGAATAACCAGCGATTGTCAGGATGGCGCCGACCATCACGAGGGAAAGCTCGCCGCCGATGAGCGAAAAGACACCCAGAGTGATGATGACATCGTGCAGAAGGGCGACGAGGGCCCCGAGGGCGAAGGAAAACTCAAAGCGCAGGGTGACATAGAACAAGATACCGACCATGCCCAGTGCGAGCGCGATGAGGGCGCTCTTGGCAAATTCCAAGCCGATTTGGGGTCCCACGGTGTCTTGCCCGAACGCCACGATACCGCTTTCCGGAAATGCCTTCTGGAGTTTGGCGAGGATTTCGTTGGAGGTTCCCTGCAGGCTGCGGAAGGTGAGCATCTCCTTCGTGCCTTCGCGTTCGAATTGGATGACCACAGCTGGATCGTCCAAGGCCGCGCGGGCCTCGGCAACGCTGACGGGCTTGGAGGAATCGACGATCAGAAGGTCACCGCCACGGAAATCGATGCCGAAATTTTTCTCACCGCGCACGGCGAAGACGACCACCGAGCCGCCGATGAAGATCAGCGAGATGACGAGTGCGATCCAGCGTTTGCCGAGGAAATCGAAGGTTCGCTTCGGCACGAGGTCGAGCATTGTGATTTTGCTGAGGCCGAATTTGTCGACCATCCAGCGGAACCCTGTGCGGGTGAAAAGCAGTGCGGAGAACATCGAGGCGATGATGCCGAGGGTGAGCGTGACGGCGAATCCCTTCACCGAGCCAGTGGCCTGCCAGAAGAGGATGAGCGCGGTGATGAGGGTGGTCGCATTCGCATCAAAAATGGCGCTGAATGCCTTGTCGTAGGCGCCGGTGAGGGCGGTTGAGAGTGATTTGCCTGCTGCCATTTCCTCGCGAAGGCGCTCGTAGATGAGAACATTGGCATCCACCGCCATGCCAATCGTCAGGATGATGCCCGCGATACCCGGCAGGGTGAGTGTGAAGTTGAACATCGCCATGGCTCCGAGGAGTAGGAGGATGTTCAAGAGGAGTCCAAAAACTGCTATGAGGCCTGCGAAGCGGTAGTAAATGAGGGTGGCGAACATCACAAGAACTAAGCCGGAAACGCCTGCCATCACGCCGCTGCGAATTGAGTCGGCCCCCAATGTCGGCGAGACGCTGCGGGTCTCCTCGATCTGAACCGGGACACGGAGAGGGTTCTCCAAGGCGCTGGCGAGGTCGCGGGCTTCCTTGTCATCGAAATTTCCAGTGATCTGGGCGCGGCCGCCGAAGTGGTCGCTCTGAAGAACGGGGGCAGAGATGACCTCCCCATCGAGGACAATCGCCATCTGGCGACCTTTGTTTTGGCGTGCGACCTCGTCGAAGATCTTGGCGCCCTCGGCGTTCAACTCGAGTGAAACGCCGTAGCCCTGCTGGTCAAAGTAGGCGAAGGCGCGGGTCACATACTCACCCGTCAATGCCGCGCGGCGCTTGACGAGGATTTGGGTGCTCTCGGTCTTGTCCTTGCTGGGCCGGTAGGTTTTCAGCACGAACGAGGGGTCCATGACCTCCTCGCCTTTTTGGATGCGTTCGACGCGGGCGGGACCGCTTTCGTCCACGATGGCGAATTCGAGTTTCGCCACACGCTGGAGCTGGGATTTCGCCTCTTCGAGTTGCTGCGTGTCGAGGCCGGCGATCTGGACTAGGATGCGGTCCTTGCCTTGGGGAGTGATGACTGGTTCGCTGACGCCGTATTGGTCCACGCGCTTGCGAATGACCTCGACTGCCTGATCTAGCAGGTCGGGAGTGATGCCGCGCTCCGTCTGGGGAATGAGGCGAATCAAGAATGATGTGCCGCCTTGCAGGTCCAGACCGAGGCGGATTTTTTTATCCGGCGGCGTAATATGCTCGATGCAGAAGGCGGCGAGCAGGACGCTGAGAACGAGTCCCAGCCACCGTTTGCGAGACGGCAGGTCGCTGGCAAAATACCAGCCGAAGAGCACAAGAAGGAGGAGGCCGAAGCAAAAGGTCAGGACAGGTGACATCGTATGAAGCGGGGAAGGGGGCCGGACGGCCCGGATTTAAAAAATTAGGAACCAGCAGATTCCTTGTCGGCGGATTTCTCGACGGCTGCGACTGCGGCGCGGTCGAATTCCACCTTCACATTGTCTGCGATTTTGATGATAAGAGTTTTCTCCTTCACATTGGCCACCACGCCATGGATGCCGGCATTGGTCACAACTTGATCGCCGGTTTTGATCGAATCCACGAGTTTCGCGTGGTCTTTGGCTTTCTTCTGCTGTGGGCGGATGAGGAGGAAGTAAAAGATGACGAAAATGAAAATCAAAGGCATCATCGAAACCAAGATATTGGGTTGCGCTTGGCCAGGGGCTGCTTGAGCGAGAAGAATGAGAGTGGCAAATGTCATAATGGAGTCGCGAACACTATAAGAGCGGATTTTCTTTGCAAGACCGATTGGTGGGTCGGTGCCCAGCGCGGTAAATCCCTGCTCCCTGCGGTATCTCGACTTCGCTAATAGGGCAGGGCGAGATTTGGGAGGTTTTTTAGCAGGGTGGTGTCCGGAAGTGGTTCGGTGGCTTCCGAGTTTATTTGGGTCAAGCCGGAGGTCGACCCTCCAAGGATTTGCACGCTGCCGCGCGGGTTCTGTAGCGGCGTCTCTGTGAGCGCCGGACAGATGATAGACGAAATTAAGCAGGCCGAGATCAGTTGTTTTGCCAGAGGATCAGGCTGTCCAAAGCCAGCTCAGCAGCATGGCCCTGCCCGTCCATGCCACTGTGCGAATCCAGTTGGTCGCGACCAGTTGCCGGTGCGCCTTCTCATTCCATCCTTGGAGGAGCGCGCGATGCAGGGGGACTTGGAGCAAAAAGGTGGAGGCCCAAATCACTCCGAGAAGCAGTCCGCTGAGGAGGAATGCATCCGAGCGCAAGCCTTCCAAAAGCAGGAGCGCGAATGTGAAAATCTCACCCAGCATGAGGGGCACGACCACCCAACCCGTGCGGTCGCAGTGTTGTTTCTCATGCGCGGCGAAATTTTCCCGGTCGAAGCTAGCCATCATCGGATAGTGGACGACTTGGACAAACCAGATCAGGCCCGCCATCGCAAAGGTGGTCAGGAGATGGGCTGCGGCAACGAAGCTCCCGTTCATCGGCTTATTTGCCGAGCAGAATGGAAATGGACCATTCCTTGGCCTCGTAGCTTTT